>JBHIAD010000026.1:0-15226 GCA_046758405.1 Methylomirabilales bacterium (SeqCode) | reverse complement strand
AGATCGGCCGGGGCCACCAGGTTTGCCGTCCGAAAGCCGAGGCTCGAACCCCGCCCGGCGCCTGGCATGACGGTCCCCAGGAGGGCGTAGGAGCGGCCCAGGAGCGCCCGAGCCTTGCCGAGATCGCCCCCCATGAGCAGCTCCCGAATCTTGGTGGACTGCACGATAGCACCCTCGACCCTGACCGGGGGAATCACCGTTACCTCGAGACCCCGTCGCGCCCCAAGCCTCGCGAGGAGCTCGGCCGTCCCCCGCCGGTCACGGCCGAACCCAAAGTTGAAGCCGACCATCAGGGCCCGGACACCGAGACCCCGAACGAGCACCTCGTCTAAGAAAAACTCTGGCTCCGTCTGAGCAAAGGCGGCCGTGAACTCGATCGACACCAAGATCCCGATCCCCAGTCGGGCGAGGATCCGCGCCTTGAGCGCCGGTGGGGTGATCAAACGAGGGGCTTTTTCCGGAGTCAGGACAGCGCGAGGGTGATTGGTGAAGGTGAAGACTCCTGGCACGCCGTGCCGCCGATCGGCCCACTCGGTGACCTGGCGAATAATCCATTGATGGCCGAGATGCACTCCGTCAAAAGTCCCCACGGCGATCGCCAAGGGGCGGTCGCATGGGGGGTCGAACTGATCCAACCGACGACAGATCTCCATCATCGACCGACACGGCATCCTATGTGGAGCCGCCAAAGACCCGCACAGGGGTGAGCACGGCAGAGTGCGGATCCACGCCAGGGAACTCGTCACTCCCGAGTGCGGTGGAGGCCAGGGCGATGAGTTGGCGCCTGAATCCTAGGACCCGTACCAACGCTCCCGGCCTCACTGCAGCCGGGAAGCTGACCACCTGTGCGGCCCGCAACGGGATCCCGTGCAGGATCGAGGGCGTCGCCTCTGGAAGGATCCGAACCCCGGGCAGGTGAGCGAGGGCATCCTCGATCGGAGTGAGCACCGCATCCCCTCGTCCCTCGGCGACCAGGGACTCGATCGCCTCGAGGGTGAGGGCATCCTTCAGCTCGAACCGGCCCGCCCGGACACGGATCAGGCTGTGGAGGTGCGCGCCGCAGCCGAGGGTCCTGCCGATGTCCTCACACAAGGTCCGGGCGTAGGTCCCCTTGCTGCAGTGCATCCAGAGGCCTACGTAGGGCAGGTCAACCCCAGTCAACCGAAGGTCGTAGATCCGCACCACAACCGGCCGTCGCTCAACCGCCTCGCCGCGGCGTGCCCGTTTATACAGCCGCTCTCCCCCGACCTTCTTGGCCGAAAAGAGCGGCGGGACCTGTTCAATCTCGCCGATGAACCTCGGCAGGATCTCCTCCAGATCTCTTCGGCTCACCTGAGCCACCTCTGTGGCCGATAAGACCTGCCCATCGGCATCCTGCGTATCGGTCGTGATCCCGAGACGCATGACCATTTCGTACTCTTTGTCGGCCGTGGTGAGATACTGGGCGATCTTCGTCGCCTGGCCCACACAGATCGGGAGCACGCCTGTCCCCCGAGGGTCGAGCGTGCCGGTATGGCCCACTCGTCGGATCCTGTACAGACGCCGGACCGCATCGACGACATCGTGCGAGGTTATCCCCTCCGGCTTATGCACGTTCAGCACGCCGCATGGCTCGCGGCCCCGAGTATTCACGGTGCCTCGGCTCACCTTCGTCCTCCCCTGTCTTCCCCTGCCGTGACCCGGTAGACCTCCTGAAGGACCCGTTCGCGCACCGTGCTGAGGTCACCCGCAACCGTGCACCCGGCCGCGTTCCGGTGCCCACCACCCCCAAAGGTCTGCGCAACGGCGGCCACGTTGATCGCCCCCCTCGAGCGCAGACTGACCCGCGTGCCATCCCCGATGATATCCCGGAAGAGCAGGGCGACTCGCACCCCCCGGATTGACGCAGGATAGTTGATCGCACCCTCGAGGGTGTCTGCCGTGACCCCAACCTCCCGGAGGGTCTCATCCGTGACCTCGATCCACGCCGTCATCCCGTCGGGGGAAATCTGGATTCGGCTCAAGAGCAACCCAAGGAGCCTCAGTTCGCCGACGTCGCGCTGCTCGTACAGGAGCTCGGCAACGTTCCCCGGCTCGACTCCCGCCTCGATCAGCTCAGCCGCAATCCGGAGCGCCCGCGGGGTCGTGTTCGCGTAGCGGAAGGAGCCCGTATCGGTGAAGATCGCCACATAGAAATTGATGGCCGCCTCCCGCGACAGCGGAACCCCCATCCCACGACAGAGGAGGTAGAGCAGCTCCCCCGCGGCTGCAGCGGCGGGGTCGATCCAGCTCACCGAACCGAAGTGATTGTTGGTCGGATGGTGGTCGATATTCAGGATCGGTCGCCCAGGGACCACCCCATCCAGGAGCCCCCCAAGCCGATCGGGGTCGCTCGCGTCCACGACCAGGTAGCAATCAAAGGGCTGTGGGATCCGTGTCGTCCGCACCAGTGCGTCGGCTCCGGGGAGGAAGGCAAGGGCCGCCGGGACGGGGTCGGCGTTAAAGCCAACCGCCTCCTTACCAAGGGCATGGAGCGTCAGGACCGCCCCCAGGCTCGACCCGATCGCATCCCCTTCCGGGCGGACATGCGAGAGGACTGCCACCGACTGTGCGGCCCCCAGGATCCGCGCGATCTCCCGCATCTCAGGATTCATGACCCTCTCCATCCTGAGCGAGTTCCTTGAGGAGCGCATTGATCCGCATCCCGTGGTCCAGGGACGTGTCGAAGAGAAAGAGCAGGTCCGGGACGTGTCGGAGGTGCAGCCGGCGCCCGAGGGCGCCCCGGAGGTAGCCACTGGCACTCTGCAGCCCGCTCCGCGTCCTCTCCGCTGCCTCGACCTCGTGTGTCACGAAAAAAACCCGCGCGTGCTTTAGGTCCTTCGAGACCTCGACCGCGGTAAGCGTGAGGAACCCGACCCGCGGATCCTTCACCTCTCGGAGGATCAGATCCGCCAGCTCCTCTTTGAGGAGATCCCCCACTCGCCTGGCCCGCGCATACTCCGTCATCATGGCATCCCTAGCGCAGATAGTCATCCGATGCGCTCTCCACCACAATCCGATAGTCCGTCACCTGGGCACCCCCATGGCCCTCGATCAGGTCCATGACCTTACTCAGGACTTCGTCCACAAACCGGGCATCGTTCGCCACACAGGCGACTCCCAGGGTGGCCCGGCGCCACTCATCCAGGTAATCGACTTCGGCGATCGAGACATTAAACCGGTTCCGGACACGGTCCTTGATGCTGCGGAGGACCTGCCGCTTGCCCTTGAGGGAGGAACTGTCCGGGATCCGTAGATCAACCCGGCAGGTGCCAACGACCATCACAGTGAACCTAAGGGCGTGTGCCCATCGGCTGGAGCTTCGGGGAGACCGCCGTCAGCTCATAGACTTCGAGCACATCCCCGACCTTCAGGTCGCCATAGTTGTGAACGCCGATTCCGCACTCCAACCCGGACTGCACCTCTCGCACGTCCTCTTTGAAGCGCCGAAGGGATCCGATCTTCCCCGTGTGAATCAGCCGGCCGTCCCGGATCAGCCGCACATGACCGTCCCGGATCACCTTCCCCTCCGAGACATAGGCCCCCGCAACTGTCCCGACCTTGGGCACAGTGAAGAGGTTGCGCACCTCGGCATGCCCCACCGCCCGCTCGACGTATTCCGGCTCCAGCAGCCCTTCCATGGCCTTCCGGATCTCCCCGACCGCGTCGTAGATGACCGAGTGGAGTCGGAGGTCCACTCCTTCTTCCTCCGCCTGGCGCTCCGCGTTGGGACTGGGGCGGACATTGAAGCCGAGGACGATGGCGTTCGATGCCGAGGCCAGCATGACATCTGATTCGGCGATGGCACCGACACCGGCATGGATGACTTTCAGCTTGACCTGGTCGGTGCTGAGACGTTCCAGCGACTCACGAAGGGCCTCGACCGACCCTTGCACGTCCCCCTTCAGCACGATCCGGACCTCCTTGAGCTCGCCTTCTTCAATGCGCTGGTGCAGGTCGTCCAGGGTGACGCGCTGGCGGACGCTACGGGCTTTGTCCCGCTGTCTCTGGAGCCGGGTCATCGCAATTTGCCGAGCCTTCCGCTCTTCAGCGACCACGATAAAGGTATCGCCCGGCTCGGGGACGCCCGACAGGCCCAGCACCTCGACGGGGGTCGACGGGGGAGCTTCATGGACTTTGCGCCCTCGATCGTTGACCAGGGCCCGCACCCGGCCGTGCTGTCTTCCAGCGGCGAAGTTGTCTCCCACACGGAGGGTCCCCTGCTGAACTAAGACAGTGGCCACCGGTCCGCGCCCTCGGTCCAACTTCGCCTCGACCACCACTCCGCGCGCCCGCTTCGCGGGATTCGCCTTAAGCTCCAGGATCTCAGACTGGAGGACGATCATACCAAGCAGTTCCTCAATCCCTATCCGCTTCTTGGCTGAAACATCGACGAAAATCGTCTGTCCACCCCACTCCTCAGGGAGGAGACCTCGGTCGGCCAGTTGCTGCCTGATCCGTCCGGGATCGGACCCCGGCTTGTCGATCTTGTTCACGGCGACCAGGATCGGGACCCCCGCATCTCTTGCATGGTTGACCGCCTCGACCGTCTGGGGCATGACGCCGTCATCGGCAGCCACCACCAGGATGACGAAATCGGTCACCTGGGTTCCGCGCGCCCGCATGGCGGTGAAGGCCTCGTGGCCGGGCGTGTCGAGAAAGACGACCCGCCCGCCGGGGAACTTCCTGCCGGGATCCGGGGTGATCTCAACCTCGTAGGCCCCGATGTGCTGGGTGATCCCCCCCGCCTCCTGGGCAATCACATTGGTGTGACGAATCGCATCGAGCAGGGAGGTCTTCCCGTGATCCACATGGCCCATGACGGTCACCACCGGGGCCCTCGGCCTAAGGAGGGCCGGATCCTCCGTCTCGGCGTCAACCTCATCGGCAACCTCGAGGGGAGCCATCTCGATCCGGAACCCGAGCTTTTCCGCCACGGCGGCGATCACGTCGGCGTTCAGGCTCTGGTTGACGTTCGCGACGATCCCCACCTTAATGAGCCGCTTGATGAGGTCGCTCGAGCTCATCTGAAGCAGTCCACTCAGTTCCTTCACCGTCACGGTCTCGGGGATCCGGACCACCTTGGGCTCGGGGGGAGGCGCAGGTTCCTTCACCTCAGGGACCGCTGGCAGCAAAACGGCGGGGGCCTCCACCTTGGGTTGTGCCGGAATCCGTGGGGGGGGTGGGGGCTCCTCCCGGCGAGGGGCCACCGGCGTCGGACGCGGGGCCGGCTTCACCGCCGCAGCGCCCGGCGGCACCGGCCGCGCAGGGGTCTTTGGCTCCTCTCTAGCGACTCCTGGGTGAGGGGCAGGCTTCGGCGGGGCTTTCGGCATGGCGGGAGCCCCGGCAACCGCCGTACCCCCCTCCTTGGTGCGGGGCGAACGGAGTGTCTTTTTCGGTCCCGCCGTCTGCGGCTTGGCGACCGCGCGCGCCCCCTTCACCGCGTGAGCCCTGGCCACCTTGCCCTCTGAACGCGGCTGAGCCTTCGTGCCCGCCTTCAGGGCGGCCTTCGCCTCCGCCTCGTCCACGGAACTACTGTGACTCTTGACGTCGATCCCGGCCCGTTTGAGGCGAGTCACCGCCTCCTTGCTCGGCAGGCCCAACTGCTTCGCCAGTTCATAGACCCGAACCTTCCCCACGCGCATCACCTCCCCTTCCGGGCGTCAGCCCCCTCCAGGTCAGAGAGGACGTTGAGCGGCTGCCGAAGCGCCCAGAGCCCCGCCGCAAAGCCCGCATCGCAGACGGCGACCGAACCCCGGGGACTGGTTGCGAGGACCTCCCCCAGTTCATTCTGGGTCAGAAGCTCCAGGAGCGGGAGACCGTGTTGACTTCCCGCAGTCCTGAGTCGCCGCTTCCCTCCTGCCGATACGTCGCGGGCCAGGACGAGGAGATGGGCTCGCTTCCGTTCCATGGCGTCCATCACCGCACCGTGGCCTGCGACCACCTTCCCCGCCCGGCGTGCAAGCCCGAGAAGCCGTCTCGCCTTCTCCTCGACTGAGGCCTGGATTGCTGCGCCCAGATCCTCACGCCGCACCACGCCCCCCCGGCCGTGCAAGGCCCGTTCGATGGCACGCCGTTTGAGGGCCTGATCGAGGCAGGCGGCCATGGGACACACGTAGACACCGCGATCCCCGCTTCGATCGAGATCAAGCCGTAGGACCCCATTGCGGGCCGCGAATCTGAGCAGGGTCTTCTGGGACCCCGCCACCCCGCAGCCGGCGCAGGTCCGAAGTGGATCTCCCATCAGACAATCTCGCTGGGTTCCTCTTCCTGAATGGCACCCTCTTCCTCGCCGCCCGGCAAGGTCTCCGGGGGGCGAGCCTCGGTCTCCGCTTCTGTCTCCGGGGCAGCCTCGGCCTCTGCTGCCGCTCTCGCGGCTGCCTGAGCCGCCGCTTGAGCCTCCGCGTGTTTCACGACCGCCTCTGCGGCGGCCACCCGAATCCTCTCAGCACCCTTCCCGCCGATTCCTTTCACCGCGGTGAGTTCCTCTACCGAGGCCTCTGCAATCCGCCTCAGGCTCGCGAAGCCCCCCTCGATGAGCCGCTCGACCGTCTTCGGGCCGATCCCGCCTGCAGAACCGAGGTACTCCCGGACCGCCTGAATCGCCTGGGCTCGGTTTTCCGCCTCGCGCCGGAGCTCGGCGCGACTCTTGATATCTACCTTCCAGCCAACCAGCTTGGCCGCCAGGCGAGCATTTTGGCCCCTTTTCCCGATTGCCAGAGACAGCTGATCGTCCGCCACAATCACCTGAAGTGTCCGGTTGGGCTCATCCGCCGTGACCGCCTCGACCTGGGCGGGGGCCAGGGCGCTCCGGACAAACTCGGCGGGGTGATCCCGCCAGGGAATAATGTCGATCTTCTCCCCAGCCAGCTCGCGGACAACCGCCTGGACCCGCGACCCCCGGTAGCCCACACACGCCCCGACCGGGTCCACGTTGGCGTCCCGTGAGACCACAGCAATCTTGGCCCGCTCCCCTGGCTCCCGTGCTGCAGCGCGAATCTCGACGATCCCCTCCTCGATTTCGGGCACTTCGACCTCGAAAAGATGCATCAACATGCCGGGATGACTCCGGGACAAGAGGATGCTCGATCCCCTGGAGCTTCTCTTGACTTCCACGATGTAGGCACGAATTCGGTCGCCCGGCCGGTAGTCCTCGTGGGGAAGCTGCTCCCGTTGGGGGAGGATCGCTTCGGCCTTGCCCACGTTCACAATGACGTTGGACTTGACGACCCGTTGGACGATCCCCGTGATCAGCTCTCCCTCCCTGTTCTTGAAACTCTGGTAGATACTATCCCGCTCCGCCTCGCGGACGCGTTGGATGATGACTTGCTTGGCCGTTTGGGCCTCGATCCGCCCGAACCCCTGGGACTCCACAGTAAACCGGACCTCATCGCCGATGACGGTCTCCGGTCTGACCGCACGGGCCTCCTCGAGGGCGATCTCGGTCGCAGAGTCTGCCACCTCTTCGACAACCCGCTTCGGGTAGTACAGGACAAATTGCCTCGAGGCCTCATCGAAGTCCACCTTCATTTCTTGGGTGGTCCCAAGCTTCTTGCGCGTGGCGGACAGGATCGCCGCCCCGACGGCTTCGATAAGGACCTCTCGCTCGATCCCTTTCTCCCGGCCGATTTGCTCGATGACCTGGATAAGCTCCACTACCATCCATTCACCTCCAGTTCCCTGCTTCGCACACAGGTGTCCTCATCATGCAAAGACCGGACTGAGACACCCTGGATCCCCGACCGTGAACCTGACCGTCCCAGAACCGCTCACAGCTCAATCTCAAGCCGGGCCTTGGCGATCCCCTCAAGGGGGATCGCCACTACCTCGCCCTGTTCGAGCTGTAGGAACACCCGAGCCTCACGCACCCCCTCGATCCGGCCCCGGAAGTTCCGTTGGTTGCCGATCGGGGCCCTGGTGGTGACCCGGGCTCGCCGGCCTGCGAATCGCAGAAAATCCTGGACACTCTTCAGCGGCCGATCGAGTCCTGGTGACGAGACCTCAAGGGTATACGGGTGATCGATCCAGGCTTCAACATCCAGCAGGTCCGAAAGCTGCTCGCTCACCCGCTGGCAATCATCCAGCTGAATCCCGCCAGGCCGATCCAGATAAAGCCTCAAGACCCACCCTGCCTGTTCGCGGCGGAACTCAACGTCGACAAGCTCAATCCCCTCTGCGCCGGCAAGTCCCAACGCCAGGCGCCGGACCCGCTCGACGATCTCCGCGGCAGCCTGTGCCATCCGCAGCCTCTCGGGAAAAGAAAAAGTGGGCATCAGCCCACTTTCACATACAGATAGTGTACAAAAGTCTCACCAGGGAGGCAAGCAAATTCTCGGTTAAGCCTTTCCCTGCGCCTTCCCCGCCTCCGCCACAATCCTTTCCTGGATGTAGGCTGGCACTTCCTCGTAGTGGGAGAACTCCGTGGTGTAGTCGCCCCGGTCCCCCGTGATGGAGCGAAGCTGGGGAGCATATTCCAGCATCTCGGCCAGGGGAACCTTGGCTTTCACGACCTGGTTCTTCCCTCGTAGCTCGACACCGAGGACCCGACCGCGCCGGGCATTGAGGTCGCCGATGAGGTCTCCAATACAATCATCCGGGGCGACAACCTCAGCCGTCATGACCGGTTCCAGCAGAACAGGCGTTGCCTCGAGCACTGCCTTCTTGAAGGCCAGCGAGCCGGCAATCTTGAACGCCATCTCTGAGGAATCCACCGTATGGTAGGACCCGTCGTAGAGGGTGACTTTGACGTCCACCACCGGATAGCCTGCCAGGACTCCGCCCTCCATCGCTTCCACGATGCCCTTCTCGACCGCCGGGATGTACTGCCTGGGGATCACCCCCCCCACGATTCGGTTCTCGAAGACAAAACCGCTCCCCCGCGGCAGCGGCTCGAGCTCGATCCAGCAGTCCCCGTACTGCCCCCGCCCGCCGGTTTGCTTCTTGTACTTCCCTTGGACCGACGCACTCCCGCGCATAGTCTCCCTATAGGGGACCCGGGGGGTTTTCATCTGGACCTCGACCCCAAACTTCCGCTTCAGCCGGTTCACGGCAACTTCCAGGTGGACCTTTCCCATCCCCGAGATGATACTCTCCTTCGTCTGGGGGTCCCGGGTCACCCTGAGGCTTGGATCCTCCTCGACAAGCCGGCTGAGCGCGGAGCTCAACTTCTCCTCATCGCCCTTCGACTTCGGGGCGATGGCGTACGAGATCATGGGAGTGGGCTGGGGGATCGGATCGAGGACAATTCGCTCCTTCTCATCGCAGAGCGTGTCGCCGGTCCCGGTCTCCTTCAGTTTTACGACGGCTCCAATGTCTCCCGCCCCGACACCCTCTGTCGGAACCTGGTTCTTCCCGCGGAGCAGAACCACCTGGCCGACCCGCTCCCGCGTCTCTTTCGTCGCATTATAGACGCTCAAGTCGGCACCAAGCCAACCACTGTACACGCGGAACAGACTGATCTTGCCGGTATAGGGGTCAGCGACCGTCTTGAACACTCGAGCGACAAAGGGAGCCTCCTTCTTGGCCTCTCGGGTCACGCGCTGACCATCCTTCAGACTCCTTCCGGACACGGGCGGCCTGTCCGCGGGAGAGGGGGCATACTCGGTCAGGCAATTGAGGAGCGGATGGATGCCCACATTCCTCGTCGCGGACCCACAGAGGACCGGCACAAGTTTCCGACCCTGGACCGCGCGCCGCAACCCATTGCGCACTTCGGGCTCTGCGAGCTCTCCCTGCTCGAGGTATCCCTCCAGCAGGGCGTCATCCGACTCAGCCACCGCCTCGATCAGCGCGCCCCTACGCTCTTCGGCCTGCTGCCGCAGCTCCGCCGGGACCTCAATGACTTCGGCCCGGCCTGACCCGTCACCTGGGTACTGGATGGCTTTGAGGTTCAGGAGGTCGATAACCCCGTTGAAGGCAGCCTCTGCCCCGATCGGGATCTGGACCGGGACCGCGGCCGGAGAGAGGTTCTTGCGGAGCTCCTCCAGCACTCGGAAGAAGTCCGCCCGTTCCCGGTCCATCCGATTCACAAAAAAGAAGCACGGAAGGCCGAATTCTTCGGCGTAACCCCAGACCTTCTCGGTCTGGACCTTCATCCCGGAAACGGCACTCACGACGATGAGGGCCGCGTCCGCCACCCGGAGGGCGTTCTTCGTCTCGGGTAGGAAGGCCGAAAAGCCGGGAGTATCCAAAACGTTCAGCTTGTAGCCGTTCCACTCCACGAAGGCCAGTGCAACGCTGATGCTGACTTTCCGTCGGATTTCATCGTCGTCAAAGTCTGTGGTGGTCGTCCCTTCATCCACACGACCGAGGCGAGTCACAGCCCCCGCGTCAAAGAGGATCGCTTCCGCAAGCGACGTCTTCCCCTCTCCGCCATGGCCGACGATTGCCACGTTCCGGATCCGCGTGACCTCGTAGTCCTTCATGGTATCTCCCTCGCTGCAAAAGGCGGGCACACGCGTGCGGATATTGGTTCTCTGATACCACGTTCACTAGGGAGCTGTAAAGGAGAAATCCTCACCGTCATCCGACCTTACAGGGTTTTGCGGGAACACGGAGGTACAGAAAGGCTTACCGAACGAGCTGCGCCAGGATCTCGTCGGTGACGTCCGTCGTGCATGCTCGGCCACCCAGGTCGGGGGTCCGAACCTTACCATCGGCCAGGTTGGCCGCGACCGCCGCTTCGATGCGCCCGGCCGGCTCTGGGTACCCGAGGAACTCAAGCATCATCCCCGCCGTAAGGATGGCGGCGATCGGGTTCGCAACGCCCTTGCCGGCAATGTCGGGTGCGGAGCCATGGACCGGCTCGAACATCGACGGGAAGCGGTGCTCAGGGTCGAGGTTCGCGGCTGGGGCAAGCCCCAAGCTGCCCACGACAGCCGCTGCCAGATCGGTCACGATGTCCGCAAAGAGATTCGACGCGACCACCACGTCAAAGCACTCCGGGTGCTGCACAAAGGCCACCATGGCGGCGTCGATGAGGATCGACTCCGTTGCGATCTCCGGATAGCCGGAGGCGACCTCCCGGAACACCTCGTCCCAGAGGACCGGGGCAAAGCGCTGAGCATTGGACTTGGTGATCGAGGTGACCCGCTTCTTCTTGCCCCGTCGGCGGGCCAGCTCGAAGGCGAACCGGATCACGCGCTCCACCCCACGGCGGGTGTAAACGGTCGTCTGGGTGGCAACCTCGTAGGGCGTCCCCCGGTACAGCCGGCCTCCCGAGTCCGCGTACTCCCCTTCCGTGTTCTCGCGCACGCAGGTGCAATCGATCGACCCCGGCTGCTTATCCGCCAGCGGGCATGGCACGCCGTGATACAGACGGAAGGGACGGAGCCCAACGTACAGGTCGAAGGCACGGCGGATCGGCAGCAGTAAGCCATGGAGGGTGATGTGGTCGGGGACCCGGGGATCGCCCACCGCACCGAGGTAAATCGCGTCAAACCCCCGCAGGATGTCGAGGCCGTCTTCCGGCATCATGCGCCCATGGCGGAGGTAGTATTCCGTGCCCCAATCGAAGTGGGTCCAGGCGAAGCTCAGGTCTGGAATCGTGCGCTGGATCGCCTCGAGGACCCGCAATCCCTCGGGGATCACCTCCCCGCCGATTCCATCCGCTGGAATGACCGCAATCCGGTGGGTAGCCACCCGAGCCTACCCCCTCGCCTCGGCCTGCACGCCCTCCTTGACCACCTTGGCCCGACGACGACGGTGCTTACCCCCGCCCTTCTGTCTCTCCGGAATGACCTCGGACGCGACGAGCTCGATTGCCGCCAGCGGCGCCCCGTCCCCGACGCGGTAGTCCAGCTTCGTGATCCGGGTATAGCCGCCGCTCCGGCCGTGGTACCGGCTTCCGATGGTCTCGAAGAGCTTTCTCACCACCCGCTCATCCTGGACGACCTCGGCCACCTGGCGTCGTGCGTGGAGGTCCTCTCGCTTGGCGAGGCTGATCATCCGCTCCACAACTTTCCTGAGTTCCTTGGCCTTGGCAGCCGTGGTGATGATCTTCTCGTAGAGCAGCAGTGAGGTCGTCAGATTTCTGAGCAGGGCCTCTCGGTGGGCCGAGGTCCGGCCGAGCTTTCCTCTCAATTTCCGATGCCGCATCCCGCTGTCCTCATTTCTCGTCAGCCTTCCGCCTCGTGTACCAGGGCCCCCCTGGGACATCATCGAGCTTCATCCCAAACTGGAGGTGCATGTCTCCCAGAATTTCTTTAATCTCGTTCAGGGACTTGCGGCCGAAATTCTTGGTCTTGAGCATTTCGGCTTCCGATTTCTGCACGAGCTGCCAGATGTACTGGATGGTGGAATTTTTCAGACAGTTGGCCGACCGGACGGACAGCTCCAGTTCGTCAACGCTCCGGTTCAGGTTCTGGATGAGGCGCTCCTGCTCGGCATCGACGAGCCGCTCCTCTTCGACGGGCTCGGCATCAACGCGGGCGAAAATCTCAAGGTGTTCCTTGAGGATCCGAGCGGCCCGGATCATGGCTTCCCGCGGCAGAATGCTTCCATCCGTCCACACCTCGAGGATCAGTTTGTTGTAGTCCGTCGCATGCCCGACGCGAGTATCCTCGACCTGGTAGTTGACGCGAATGATGGGGCTGAACACCGAATCCACCACGATGACGTCGACCGGCTGATTGTCCTGCTTGTTCCGGTCAGCGGAGGCATACCCGCGACCCCGCTCGACCTGAATCTCCGCCTCGAGCTTTCCATCCTTGTCCAGTGTGGCAATGTAGAGATCCAGATTCAGCACTTCGACATCTGCGTCCACAACAATCTGCGACGCCCGGACCTCGGCCGGGCCGGCCACCTTCAGGTGAAGGGTCTTAGGACCATCGACGCTCATCTTGACCCGCAAGCCCTTCAGGTTCAAGATAAGGTCGGTTACATCCTCCTTCACCCCGGGGATCGTCGAGAATTCATGGAAGACTCCGGGGAAACGGACTGCGGTAACGGCCGCCCCCTCGATGGACGAGAGGAGCACCCGTCTGAGCGCATTCCCCAGGGTCATGCCGAACCCCCGTTCCAAAGGTTCCGCCACAAACCTCCCGTAGGTGCTGGTCAGGCTCTCGAGCTCACACTCTAACCGCTTGGGCATCTGAAATGCCTTCACCTTCTGCAACATCCACAGCCTCCCATCCCGCCGAGGACCCGACGAGGGCCGCCTCGCGCCACCTACTTGGAATAGAGGGCGATCACCAACTGTTCCTGCACCGGGATGACGATGTCTTCCCGTGAGGGCAGGGCCCGGACATGACCTTGCATGGTCTCAGGACTGACCTCTACCCAGCTGGGTACCCCTCGCTTCTTGACCCCCTCGAGGGCCGCTTGCATAGCCAGGAGTTCTCGACTCTTCTCCCGAACCTGGATCGCATCCCCGGGACGGACCAGGTACGAGGGAATCGCGACTTTTCGCCCATTCACGTGAAAATGACCATGCCCAACCTGGATCCGCGCCTCCGCGCGCGAGGATGCGAACCCCATCCGGTACACCACATTGTCCAGTCGCCGCTCGAGCAACCGGAGCAGATTCTCGCCGGTGATGCCCCGCTGCCGCTCCGCCATCCGGAAGTACTTGCGGAACTGGCTCTCCAGAAGACCGTAGAGTCGCTTCATCTTCTGCTTCTCACGGAGCTGGAGCCCGTAATCCGTGACCTTGATGCGCCGTCGGCCGTGTCCCCCCGGAGGATAGTTACGTTTCTCGACGGCGCACTTGGGCGAGAAACAGCGATCACCCTTCAGGAACAGCTTCAACCCCTCGCGACGACACAACCTGCACACCGAACCAACATTTCGCGCCACGCTTCTTCTCCACCCTCCTGTGACGATCTGCCCCTAGACCCGACGACGCTTCGGCGGCCGACATCCGTTGTGGGGGATCGGCGTCACATCCTTGATGGCCGTGACTTCCAGGCCCGCCGCCTGGAGCGAACGAATGGCCGCTTCGCGGCCCGCCCCCGGACCCTTGACGTAGACCTTGATCTCCTTCATCCCGTGGGCGATGGCCTTCTGGGCTGCATTGTCGGCAGCCGTCTGCGCAGCGAAGGGGGTGCTCTTGCGCGAGCCCTTGAACCCCACACTCCCCGCTGTCGCCCACGCGATCACGTTGCCTGTCGGATCGGTGATCGTCACGATCGTATTGTTGAAAGTGGCTCGGATGTGGGCCACCCCCTGGCTGATGTTCTTCACATCCTTCCTGGTTACCGCCCGCGCCGGCCCCCGCCGCCTGGTGGGTCCTGCCATTGTGCCCTCCCCTCTTTACTTTACCGTCGCTTTCCGCTTGGCCCCGACAGCCCGCCGCGGTCCCTTGCGGGTGCGTGCATTGGTCCGCGTTCGCTGCCCCCGAACCGGTAGACCCCGTCGATGACGCAACCCCCGGTAGCACCCGATATCCATGAGCCGTTTAATGTTCATGGAGACTTCTCGGCGGAGGTCCCCCTCGACCTTGTACTGTTCCTCAATCACCTTGCGGAGCCGACCGATCTCGTCCTCGGAAAGGTCCTTCACGCGAACCGCCGGGTCTACACTTGCTTCCCTCATGATCTTCCGCGCCGAGCTCCAGCCGATGCCGTAAATGTAGGTCAAACCCACATCGACCCGCTTCTCACGAGGTAGATCAACTCCCGCTATGCGCGCCATCTTTCCTCCGTCAAGTGCCGTTCACGGTTCATGGTTCACGGAAAATCTGGTCTCCCTGTGAACTGTCAACGGTGAACCGTGAACCGCATCAGCCTTGCCGCTGCTTGTGCCGGGGGTTCTCACACACGATGCGGACGACTCCCCTTCGCTTGATGACCTTACACTTCTCACAGATTGGCCGAACCGACGCTCGTACCTTCATCACTGTCTCCCATTGCCAACTCTCAGGACACCCAGGCCGTCCCAAACCTCATTATTTGTATCGGTAGGTGATCCGACCCCGTGTCAGGTCGTAGGGAGAGAGTTCGACGATCACCCGGTCCCCGGGAAGGATCCGGATAAAGTGCATCCGCATCTTGCCGGAGATGTGCGCCAAGACCTTGTGCCCAGTTTCGAGCTCAACACGAAACATCGCGTTCGGGAGTGGCTCGATCACCGTTCCCTCGACCTCGATCGCATCTTCCTTCTTCCCCACGGGCGCCGCTCCCTCCATCAACCCTACCGGCGCGTCAGGACGTCATGCCCCGTCTCGGTCACCGCAACCGTGTGCTCGAAGTGGGCCGACAACGTCCCATCC
>JBHIAD010000025.1:0-15371 GCA_046758405.1 Methylomirabilales bacterium (SeqCode) | reverse complement strand
CGGAGAATTTGTGAGTTCTCGGTGATCATGCCTCAAAAGGGATTCCCTATCATTCTGTATATGGACGGAGAAGATAATCAAACGCAAAACCCACTGTCAGAACAGAAACCACCCCCAGAAGAACCTGTATCTATGCAGCAATCTTTAAATAAGACATGGATTACTCTTGGAATCATTATCATTGCAGCCATTCTTGGTATTGGTGGTTATTTTTGGTTGAGTAAGAAACCGGTTGAGCCATCTTCGACCATTACACCACCTCAGGTAAAGGATGAGGGAGTAGACACCAAAGGCAAAACCTCGGATCTTGCCCTGAGCGGAGTCGAAGGGTGGAAAACTTACCGGAATGAGAAGTATGGGTTTGAGATCCGATACCCATCGGCTTGGGTTGATACAACTAAAGACTACGAGAAAGAACAGGGACGGTATACATTCTCGGATTCACTCGGGATGGAAGAAGGGGGTATAGCCTTTGAGTTGACTATCGGATCCGATATAAATTTATTTGATAGTTTAAAGAAATTGCAACCCCAAGAAAGATTTGAGAGGGACCTCGTTGTTTACACGAAGATTGCAGATCTTGTCGTAGCAGGCTTGCAAGCTGTCAGATATTCAGCAGATCGCAGTGTAATTCCAGCGCTATTCCTACCGATGGGCGATGAAGTACTTTCGAAGAAAGATGGAAGCACTTTCCATTTTGTGCTTATAGGTTTACCTAATGCTGTACAGGAGAGTGAGCTTACTTTTAAGCAAATCCTCTCCGCCTTCAAATTTATTGAGCCAATGTAAACCTAGCCGTTCTGGCAACTTTTACCTCGAGTCTAATTATTACATACAAAGCCATGGGAATACCGGAACAAAGATATGTTCCTGATCAACGTGAATTAGAGAAATTATCCAGGAACGAGAAATTGTTTTTCTATGAAACAGACCCCCTCACTTATCCTAAGTGCCAGGGAGAGATGCGCATCATCAGCTTCATTGACCAGCCGGAGGTCATTAAAAAGATCCTGGACCACTTGGGTCTTTGGGAAGAGTCTCATGCCCCGCCGGAGAGAGGCCCCCCGAAGAGAGAGATCACCCTTGGAATTCAGTATACTGTTCCCAGGAATTCGCGGTACTGCCGCCGAGGGTCGTGCGCAGAGGGGGGTCAATCACTTTTTGGCGGCCAGCTCCGCAGGCGCCATGGCCGGTGGGTCCTCCACCGGTTCGCGCTCGATCACCTTGTCGATGGAGACGCCCATGGCCGCGTCCAACTCGCGCTCGACGATGATCTCCACCAGGGCGGG
Source organism: Methylomirabilales bacterium (SeqCode) (assembly GCA_046758405.1). GTDB lineage: Bacteria > Methylomirabilota > Methylomirabilia > Methylomirabilales > CSP1-5 > JBHIAD01. Next base: position 14,082 of record JBHIAD010000025.1, on the reverse strand, counting down.
CCGCTTCAGCCGGTTCGATTCCTTCACGGCCCACTCCAGGGCCGGTCGGATCTCCTCAGGGCGCTCCACCCGCTTGCCGAGGGCGTGGAACCCCTCCATGATCTTGACAAAGTCAGGCCCGTACCCCCCGGCGTATCCAATGTCCACACCGAAGTTCATTGCATAGAGGTACTTCTCGGGCTGTCGAATCAGGCTCAGATATCCGTTGTTCAGCATCACCAGCACATAGGGGACTTCGTACTGCACGGCTGTGGCGAGGTCCCCCAGGAGGAACTGGAAGGAATAGTCGCCGACCACGCCGACCACCTGCTGGTGGGGCCGCCCCAGCTTCGCTCCAAGGCAAGCCGGGACTTCCCATCCCAGAGGGCCTGCCTGACCACAGCAGAAGTATTGCCCTGGCTTCTTGATCTCCTGGAACTGCCCAGACCAGATCTGGTAGAGCCCGATGGCGGTGATGAAACAGGTGTCCTCATCAAAAAAGGTATTCAGCTCCTTGAATACTCGCTGGGGCTTGATGGGGACATCGTCGAAATCCATCTTCCGGCGGAACTGACGATAGCTGATAGCCTTCCGGGACCACTCGTTCGGCCCGCGGCGCGCGGTCATGTCTCGCGCCAGGCGGAGGAGCCCCTGGATCGCCAGCTTGGCATCCGAAACGATGCCCAGGTCCGGGGGGAAGACCCGGCCGAGCTGAGTTGGTTCAATGTCGATGTGGATGAATTTCCGCTCACCCCGATACACGTCAATCGCGCCGGTGTGGCGGTCGGCAAAGCGATTGCCGATGGAGAGGACCAAGTCCGATTCCAGGAACAGCTTGTTCCCGCCGCGGGTCGCGGTCTGGATCCCGACCAACCCGCCGTACAGGGGGTGGTCCGCCGAGATCCCTCCCATCGCCATGTAGGTCGGGACCACCGGGATCTGGAGATATTCGGCGAGCTCCACGAATTCCTGGGCCGCCCCGGCCAGCATGACCCCCCCGCCCATCATGAGAATGGGGCGCTTGGCAGCGAGCAGCATCTCAATGGCCCGCCGAAGCTGCCTGGGGTCAGGGGACGGCTTGGTGACTTCAAGCGGGGCATCGATGTCGGGATCGTATTCGACCTCGCCGCGCTGCACGTCGAGGGGCAAATCGATGAGCACCGGGCCAGGCCGTCCTTCACGGGCGATCCGGAAGGCCTCCCGAAAGACCCAGGGGATCTGAGCGGTCTCCAGGACCATGTAACTCTTTTTGGTGACGGGCCGGACGATCTCGGCGATGTTGACCGCCTGGAAGGCCTCCTTGTGCAGGAGGGGGCGGACGGCCTGCCCGGTAATGCACACGATCGGGATCGAGTCTGCCTGGCAGGTGTACAGCCCCGTCACCATGTTGGTGCCAGCCGGACCGGAGGTCCCGATGGCGACACCAACCTTCCCCGTGGCGCGCGCCCAGCCATCGGCGGCGTGGGTCCCCCCCTCTTCGTGACGCACCGTCAGATGTCGGATCTTCTTGGACTTGGTGAGGGCCTTATAGAGGGGGAGGATGGCGGCCCCAGGAATGCCGAAGCATACCTCTACCCCCTCGCTCTCCATGACCTTGACCGCCGCCTCCATGACAGGCATCTTGGACATACGCGTTCCCTCCTAAGACAGGGCAATCGTGTCACGCATGAAAGAGGAAGGCCTCACACCCGGACCCATGCTTCGAGCAAGGTGCGCTTGGCCCCCGCAATGACTGCCTCCGAGGATTCGCCCGCCATGGGCTTGACCTCGAAGGCCACGATGGGGTGCTTCCCCTTTCCGAGATATCCAATGAGAAAAAGCTCCTTGAGGAACCTCACCAGCTCTGGCACGTCGTTCTCACCCCCGGCAATGCCGAAGCGGGGGTGCTGATCGCCATAGACCGGATGCCCCGCCTCGAGGACGCAGTTGCCGATGTGGATGTGGGCGATATGGGCTTTGGCCGTCTTGAAGGCCTGCTTTGGCGTCTCGCCCTGCAGGGGCAAGTGGGAGAGGTCCAGCATGAGTCCGAAGTCCTTGAACCGCTTGCGGACCGCCGCCGAGACCTTGACCGCGTCGGTATGGGGACCGATCAGGCACTGCTTATCGATCTCGCGGTCAAAGGTCTCCAGGATGATGCGCATCGGTCCTTGCTGCTTGGCGTGGGCACAGATCTGGTTCAACGAGTCCACCAAGAGCCGCATGGCCTCGCCCCGCCGCTCTTTGGGATCGGGGCCACTCAGCACCGCCAGCGCCCCCGCGTGGAGCTGATAGGCCTCGTCCACCGCCGCCTTGACCGCATCCACGGCCTGCTGGCGCTCGCGCTGGTCGAAGGCATTCAGGTTCAGCTTCTGGACCAGCAAGATCGGCTGGGCACCGTAGCCCACGGTCAGGTGAGCCTGGGCAAGGATGGCGGCAACCTCCTTGCGCGCGGCGGGGTCGTTCACCCGGGTGATCTCGATGGCGCCGAAGAAATCGTCCTCGGCGATCCGTCGAACCGTCTCGACGACCGGGCCGTCTCCCTTGATCGTTTCGGGATAGGCCATGAAGTGGACGATGCCGACCTTCATAGACGCCTGGAGTGCTTCCCTCATGCCCGCCCTCCTTCCCTGGCGTTTGCTGGTCTGGACTCGGACCGCTCTCCCTGAAACCCGAGTGTCTTGGAGACCTCTGCCCCTTCGCGGATGACCGAGGGGATGAGTTCCGCGATCCGTTTCTCCGTCATCCGCACCGTCGGACCCGAGATCCCGAGGGCCGCAATGACCGAACCGGAGTGATCCCGGAGGGGGACAGCAAGGCACGAGGCCCCCTGCTCGCATTCCTCCCGGTCCACGGCAAACCCCTGCCCCCTGACCTTGCGAAGCTCCCGCCGGAGCTGGGTCATGGTGGTGATCGTATTCCCCGTGTGGCGGGTCAAGGTGAGCTGATCCAGGACCACTCCCATCGCGTGCTCATCCAGATAGGCGAGCAGGACCTTGCCGACCGCGGTGCAGTACAGGGGCGCACGGTGTCCGATCCTGGCCAGAAACTTCAGACTCTGCGGGCTCTCCACTTTGTCCACATAGAAGACTTCGTCCTGATCGAGCACGACGAGGTTCGCAGTCTCCCCGGTCAGGCGGGCAATCCGTTCGAGGTGGGGCCGGGCCACGCGGCGAAAGTCCATCTGCTCGAGGGAGGCCTGGGCCAGCTGGTAGAACTTGATGCTGAGCGCGTACCGGCCCGTCTCCGGGTTCTGGTGAGCATACCCTCCTTCCACTAACGTGCCGAGCAAGCGGTGCACGGTGCTGGCGTGCAGCCTGACCTGCTTGCTGAGTTCCACAATGCCCATCTCCCGCCCCTGCGCGGCCAGGACGTCCAGTAAGGAGAGGGCGCGCATCACGGAATGGACTTGATTGGGCCGTCTCTTGCGGCGCATAGTCTCCCCGTAGTTAAATTTCGTCATGAGAAAATGATTTTTGATTTTGCCATAAGACCGCCCTAGAGTCAAGGACAAATTCCGTCGGTTCCTCCCCCCAGCCCCAACGGGGGAAGACGACCCTGCCCGTCGCGGCAATGCGCGACGCGCAGGAGTGCCACGTTCCAGGGGACACTAGGGGATACTGCTCAAGGTACTCTCGGCGAGGCGGGCCTCCGAGGAGTTCGGGAACTTCGTGGTGAGCTGCCGCAACACAGTCCGGGCCTGGTGCGTCTCACCCATCTCGAGGTAGGCATAGCCCTTCTTCAACATGGCACTCGGCACCTTGCTGGAGTCCGCGTGCTTCTCGATCAGTCGATCGAATTCACGGATGGCGCTGACATAGTCCCGCTTGCTGTAGTAGGTCTCCCCCAGCCAGTACTGGGCAAAGGGAACCAGGTTCGTCTTCGGGAAGAAGGTCAGATACGTCTTGAATCCGCTGATGGCCAGGTCGTAGTTCCCCTTCGTGTAGTCGCTCAGCGCCGTCCGGTAGACCTCATCCGGTGAGGGAATCCTTCCCGGCGGCAGCCCGGCCGGCCTCTCGGGCCCCCTTGCCTGGGGCGCCTCGGGAGTGGGCCGGACCCGGGGCGCACTCGCCCCGCTCCCCGAACCCGGAGGGAGGGGCTGCCCCGGAGGACGAGGTGACCCGATGACCGGCACTCCGGGCTGACCGCCCACGGCGGTCGGCGGCTCCGCCTCCGCCGTCCCCCTCGGCACACTCGGGGCTCCCGCCCGGGGAGTACTCCCCGGAGGTGTCTCCTCCGGCCTCACACTCAGCGAGGCCACCCGGGTCTCAAGGTCGTCGATCCGCTCGGCGATCTCGGAGAGCCGATAGGTGCTCTCCTCTACCTGGCCCTGGAGCAATCGGAGTTCGGCGGTTACCTCCTGAAACCGAGCAGCAAGGTCTGCCTGGCCCTCTCCGGCCTGGGGTACCACCCCTTCACCCACTGCCTGTTCGAGCTTCTGAAGCCGCTCCTCCATGAAGACCCGATTGCTCTCGGTCGCCCGCGAGAGCGAAGCCACCTCCCGTTGCAGCTTCTGGATATCGCCCCCTACGACCTGCTGCTGCCCCGGGACCGCACATCCCCCCACCACGAAGACCCCGCCCAGGGCTAGAAGAACCCATCTGAAGCGGACACCTCGCATGGAGCTTTGCTGCCCAGTCATGATTCGTCCTTCCTGAATGACCCGCGCTCCGAACCCACCGGGGACCGGGAGGCCTCACCGCCTCCCCCCCGGAGGTCCCATTGGGTCACGCTACTGGCCCACGACCACAAAGTGCCCGCGCCGATTCCACTTCCAGGCCGATTCGTCATGCCCCAGGACGAAAGGCCGTTCCTCACCGTAACTGATGGTGGAGATACGACCCGCATCGATTCCCGCAGCCACGAGGTAGTCTCGGACCGCCTGGGCGCGCCTTTCGCCGAGGGCCAGGTTGTACTCGTTCGTCCCCCGCTCGTCGCAATGGCCTTCCAGAACGATCTTCGCGGCGACATTCGCCCTGAGCCACCTGAGATTCTCGTCGAGGGCAGCCTTGGCGTCGGGCCGGAGGACCGCCTTGTCAAAGTCAAAGAAGACATCCTTGAGGCGGGGCGCCTCGGGTGTCGGTGCCGGAGCCCTCGGCTCGACCACGGGGGCCTGTGTGATGGCCGGCTCCTTCACCGGGGCCTCAGCCACAGGAGGCCGAGGGGTCACCGGCTCCTCCATGGGGGGCTTTGGTGGCTCCGGGGTGACCACCTGCGGTGCGGGTCCAGCGGCCCCAGCGCCTTGTTCTTCCAAGACCGGCTTCTTCGGACACCCGGCCAGCGTTAGAGCAATCGTAATGATCCCCGCCGTCGCCCAGAGACGCCAGATTGGCTGTATCATGGACACCGGTGCACCTCCCTTCGTCCCCTTACGCCACGGCCACACACTCATCTCGGCCTCCTTTCCACATTGACAATTTCTGAATCGACAAGGACCTCACAAGGAACCGAACCCCGATCGGTTACGGGGACCAGTCTGGGGCAAAGTAGCTCGCCTCACCCTGGGTCAGCCGTTGCTGCCCAGAACCATCCGCGTGCATGACGTACAGCTGCTTCCGTCCGGTCCGGGTCGAGGTAAAGATAATATGCCGGCCATTCGGGGACCACGCCGGATCCTCGCTCGTTCCACGAGTTGTGAGCTTCTGGACGCGTGACCCGTCGGGGTTCATCAGATAAATGTGAAAGGACCCATCCCGGTTGGAGACGAAGGCGATCTTGTCCCCGCGAGGCGACCACCGAGGCGAGGCATTATACGCCCCGTCGAACGTCAAACGCCTGAGATTGGTCCCCCCTACATCCATCACGTAGATCTGAGGGGTCCCCCCCCGGTCCGACGTAAAGGCGATCTGGCGCCCATTGGGTGAGAAGGTGGGGGAAACCGCGATGGTATTGGTCCCCCGAGTCAGCCGTCGGAGTTTGGTCCCGTCCTTGCGCATGAGCGAGATGTGGGCACCCCCGTTTTTGCTCATGGACAGGGCAAGCCATTGTCCGTCCGGCGACCACGCAGGGGAGATGTTGAGACCGGGAAACGCCGAAACCTTAACCCGTCGGCCGGTGTCCAGGTTCAGAAGGTACAGGTCCGGATTGCCATCCCGATAGGACGTGTACGCGAGAAACTTCCCGTCGGGGGAAAAACGGGGGGAGAGGTTGATGGACCGGTTCCCGGTCACCAGGACGCGGTTCATCCCGTCGTAGTCCATGAGGTAGATTTCCTTCGCCCCGCCCCGTTCGGCCACGTAGGCGATTCGGGTATTGGCCACACCGCGCTCTCCAGTGAGGTGGAGGACTGTTTCGTCCGCCAGGCGATGGACCATGGTCCGCAGAGCCTTCGGATCACCGTAGTAGCGTTTTCCCATCAGGAAGGTGCCGCGGCCGGTCTTATACAAGCGCCCCTCCAGGGTGATCTCGCGGCCCCGCTCGGAGAGGTGGACCACGAGCAGGGCCTGCACGCGAAGCCGGTTGAGGGAGGGCAGCACCTCCGCCTCGTCCCCGAAGGCCACGGCCCGAGCGTCGAAGTGGAGAAAACTCTCGGGGATCACGTCGAAGATCCCAGAAAACGCGAGGTCGCGCAGCAGGATCTTTCGCGCCTCCGCTGCCAGGTCTCTCCCCCCGGGCGCCATCCGGAACTCCGGGAATCCCGCGAGGGCGATGGTGACCCGGCGGGTCTCCACGCGTTCGAGGGTGATATCCACCTGGGCCCAGCCGACGAACTGACTCCCCACCAGGGAACTGACGACCACAACCGCGACGGCCACGGCCCGGGGCACTGCCCACTGCCTCATGACTCTCCCCGCATCACAAAGTGGAACCGCACCACCAACGTCTCGCGCTGGAACAACGGCGGAAAGTGAGGGAGGGGAATCGCCTCCTGCACCGCTCGGAGCGCCGAGCGATCCAGAAACTCATCCCCGGACGGCTGTACAATCCGGATGTCCCGGACAAACCCGTTTCGGAGGACGACAAAGCTGACACTCACCCGCTCCACCTGACCCGGCCCAAGATTCAACGGTGGCTCCACCCAACGGCTGCCGATCCGGGCCTGGACAGCGGCGAGATAGTACCCGAGCTGTGGGTCGCCCGATTCAGTCGAAACGCTCGATTCGGAGACGACGCCACGCGAAGCACCGGGTTCCGCCGCCGCGGCGGGGGGGGGTGCCGGGAGCGCTGGCGTCGGAAGGGCAGCCTGGTAGATCGGCTGTGGTGGCCTCACCGCCGGCTCAGCAGGAGGCGGAGGAGCGGCCGCGGGGATCGGCGGCGCCGGCGGGGGTTCAGGGGTCTTCGGCTTCGGACTCACCCGGGTCGGGAAGGTCAGCGCAGCTTGGTCCCGGGGCGCCGGAGCCTTGACCTCCGGCTTCGGAGCCTCCACCTTGGGCGGGGGGGCAGGCTTCACCTCCACTTTGGGGGGCGGGGGCTTGGGGACGGGCTTCGCCTTCACCTGTGGAGCCTTCGAGGGCCTCACCGGCTTCGATGCGGGAAGGTCTCTCACCGGAGGAAGATTCACCAGTCGAACCTCGTAGGCAACGGGCACCTGGAAGCGCTCTGCCTGCAGCGCCGGCGTAAAGATCACCCCTGCGAAGACAAAAAAATGCAGGGCCAGCGACATGGCCACATGCACGGCCATGTCGCGTCCCCCGAGAGCCATCGCTCCTATCCCCTGGCTTTACGCGACTGGACGGGCTCGGTCACCATGCCAAGTCTATTGATCCCGGCCCGCTTCACCACGTCCATGACTCTGACCACCACCCCGTAGGGAACCCGCTCGTCGGCCCGGAGGAAGATGGCTGCATTGGGGTTTCGCTTCTTCAGGCCGACCAACACGGTCTCCAGGCGTCCCAGACTGATCGGCTGGTCCTCGAGAAAGACGACGCGATCTTTGTTGATCGTCAAGACCAACCGCTCTTCAGCCGGGGCACTGCGAGTCTCGGTCTTCGGCACCTGGACATCGATCCCACGGACCAGCATCGGGGCGGTGACCAGGAAGATAATCAGCAGGACCAGGACCACATCCACGAAGGGCACAACGTTGATCTCGGCCATCGACCTCATGTGCCGGTCGGAACTCCCGAGGTGCATCACGCCTTCCCCTTCACCACCACCCGCTCCGCCACACCGTGGAACTCCAGACTGAAGAGATCCATGAGCGTCCCGACGATCCGGATACGATTCACGAAGTGATTGTAAGCGATGACTGCCGGGATCGCTGCAAAGAGCCCGGCCGCCGTCGCGATCAGCGCCTCAGCAATGCCGGGGGCTACGGCACCGAGGTTGGCGGAGCCGGCGGCGCCGATCGCCGCGAAGGCGTCAATGATGCCCCACACCGTCCCGAAGAGGCCGATGAAAGGGGCGGCGCTGCCGGTCGTCGCCAGGAAGGTCAGGTGCCGTTCGAGCTGACCGACCTCTTTCAGGGTGGCTTGGCGCAAAATACGATCCAACCCGTGGGAGAGCTCCTCTGTGTGCATGAGAGTGCTCCGCGCCGGTTCAGGATTGGTGACCCCCGGGTTGCCCTTGAGCCGATATCCGAGCTCGCGGAATCCCTCCCGGAAGAGCGAAGCCACAGGGCTTGCTGGAAACTTGCGGGCCTCCTCGTACGTGGCGGCAAGGTTCTTCGTATCCCGGAATAGACGCAGGAACGCCTGTGACTCCCGCTCCGCCCGCTTCAGCATCCTCAGCTTCATAAAGATGATAGCCCAAGAGGTGACCGAGAAGAAGAAGAGGATGAGAAGCACCCCTTTGGCCACCGGGCCGGACTGCGCCACGAGGACCAGGACATTAATTCCGGTCATAACGTGTGTATATCATGGCATCAGAGAATGGTCAAGCGAGTGTGTCCTTATCCCGCGTGTGTATTCGCTTCCTCCTCTGCGCCAATCGGATCCTCACGCTCTGTGTCGAACCGGCAAGCCGGAGAGGGGTGGACGGACTTCCCCCACGTCTTCTCGAGCCGATGCGCCAGCATCCCGACCCACGCTACGAGGACGTGCACACACGGGAGGACAAACAGAGACGCCGCCCAAATCACGGCGGGATAGGAGAGCAAGGACCATGCCAATCATGCTGAGGCCCTCCGGCACGCGAAAGCCCCAACAAATGCGAGTGTCGAAACCAGGGGCGGGCCACAAGCGTTCCTGGCAGTAGAGGCAGTCTACTGGGAAGTTTTTACCCTGGACCTTGCTTTCCGAAAAAGGAGGGGCCGGGGCGGAGGTCAAGGAGACCGGGTGGAGAGCTCGTCCGAGAGGATGCGCGCCTTTTCGGCAAGGGCGACCGCCCGGGAGAAATCGCGATCCCGAAAGGCCTCGCGCGCGCGGGCAAGGAAACTTTCGATGAGGGCGTACGTCTCCCGTCCATCCGCACCGAGACGCTCTACCTGGACTCGGCCCCAGGCGCCCTCTGCCTCTCCGATCGCCTCTGCCGCCACCCGCCGAAGCCGGATCTCTTCCATCGGGCTGAGCCGCGGGGCCAAAACCGGCGGCATCGGCATGGGAGCCGCATCCAGTGACGGAGGGGCAGGAGGGACCGAGGACTGGGGCGCCGTTGCGCAGGCCCCGGTCCAGAGCAGGACCAAGACCACCGGCAGGACCCACCACCCCACGACCACCCCCTCAGGCCGCCGGAAGGCGCACGGTCACCCGTGTGCCCTCGCCGCGCACCGAGGCGAAGTCAACCGTCCCCTCATGCATCCGGACAATCCGGTAGACCTGCGCCAGGCCGATGCCGTAACCTTCTGGCTTTGTGGAGAAGTAGAGCTGGCCGACCCGCTCCGCATCCCGCGGCTCGATGCCAACACCCTGGTCCGCCACGACCACCTCAAGATGCTCTTCCCCCTGCCGCACCGTCGTGATGGAGAGCTGCCCACCGGTCGGCATCGCCTCACAACCATTCCTCACCAGGTTCAAGAAAGCTTGCTGCAAGAGCTCGGGGTCGCCGCGTACCGTGGCGGTGCCATCCCGGAATTGCCGATGGAGTCGAATCCCCCGCTCACCCCACTCCACTTCGGCCACGGCCGCCAGCGAGTCGAGGAGCGAGTGAAGGTCCACCAGCCGCCGCTCCATCTGCTGGGGTCGCACGAATTTCAGAAACCCCTGCACCACCCGGTCGAGCCTTCGGATCTCACCACCGAGAATCTCCAGGTGCTTTTGGATGTCGGCTCGCGGTTTCCCGAGCTTCCCCTTGAGCAGCTCCACGTGGACCGTCATCGCGTGCAACGGGTTCTTCACCTCATGGGCGACACCGGAGGTGAGTTGCCCCAGCGTGGCAAGCTCCTGGGACTGGGTGAAGAGGGACTCGATCTCCCGGACCGACTTCACATTCCGCAACTGGATGAGGGTCCCGGCAAGCCCCTCCCGATCCCGGACCTCATGGACCCACGTGACGAACTCCGCACCCCCTCCTGGCCCGACAATGGCCACCTCTTGATCCTGTGCCTTCTGGGCCGTTCGGCCAATCCGGGTCACCAACGGGTGCTTCGAACCGAGTACGTCCGCGATGGGCTGATGGAGGACCGCCTCGGCTTCGGCCGCTCCGAGGAAGGCCAGCCCGGCCTGATTGCAGAAGAGGATCCGCCCCTCCCGGTTCAACAAGATGACCGCCTCGTTCAAACCGTCCACGACGTGTTCGAAACGAACCTTCTCGCCCAGGAGCACCCGACGGTCCGACTCAATCTGTGCCCCGAGGGTATTGAGCCGGAGGGCGAGGTCTCCGAACTCATCGCCCGGCCGCAGCGGGAGCCGGATCGCGTACTCCCCGTGGGCCATTCGGTCCACCCCCTCGCGAATCGCCCGAAGGGGACCGAGGACCATCCGGGCGAGCGCCAGGGCAACGAGGACCCCCAGGATCAGCGCGATGCCGCCGAGCAGGAGGCTCCGCATGGCGGCCCCGGCAATCTCCCGGCGCAGGAGCGCCATGGATATCCCCACCCGGACGGTGCCGAAGGACTCGCCATCCAGATCCAGGGGCATACGGGCCTCGTAGGTAGCCTCACCGGCCACCAAGGCGTTGAGTTGGCCGAAGACCCCGCGGCCCACCAGGGACTCCAGGCTGGCGCGATCCGGGAGGACCGTTCCCTCACGCCCCTGCTCACTGTGAATGAGGACCCGGCCAGCCCCATCCGTCACAGCGCCATAGAGGACCGAAGTCGAATAGCTAATGCTCGCCTCCAGGAGTGACCGGAGACCAAGGTCCTCCCTGAGGAGCCCCTCCGGAGGCCTGGGCCAGCCCCGGCTGATGACCTGGCGGCTCTGATAGTAGATCTGGCCCGCAAGGACCTGTCCCTTGTCCCGTGCCTCGCTGATGCCAAGGCGCACCAGATACGCCATATGCAGTGCCGTCGTCCCTACTACGATCAGGAGGACAAGCCCCAGTACGGCGACCATTTCTTTCCCGCGCAGACCCCACGTCATGACGGTCTCCGGCTGGGGCGCGGAGCATCCCCGCCAAACGATCGGGAGCAGGACCGCACCCACAAACCCGGCGAGCGAGTTCGGATCCCTGTGATGCGTGTCATGGAGCACCCCACCAGCGGGAGGACGAGGCGGCAGAGGCGATCACAGCGGCGCTACTCCGCCCGGTATCGGTTCAACTTGTTGTGGAGGGTCTTCAAGCTGATACCCAGGATCTCGGCAGCTCGGGTCTTGTTCTCGTTGGTAAACTCGAGGGTACGGAGGATGAGGGCCCGTTCGGCCTGGTCAACGGTGGTCCCGACGGTGATCCGGACATCCCCCACCACTCCCGCTTCTCCCCCGCGCAGATGGGTGGGCAGGTGTGCGGGCATCACCAGCTCCCCATCGCAGAGCACCACGGCCCGTTCGACCACGTTTCGGAGCTCCCGGACATTCCCCGGCCAGCCATACCCCATGAGCCGCTCCAGGACACCATCGGTCATCCCCCGAACCGGCCGCCCCTCGCGGGAGCGGACCTCGTCGAGAAAAGTCTGGGCCAGAACCGGAATGTCGTCGCGCCGCTCGCGGAGCGGGGGCAGCTCAAGAGTCACGACGTTCAACCGATAGTACAGATCCTCCCGGAGACGGCCCTCCCTGATCGCCCGCTTCGGATCGGCGTTGGTGGCAGCCAGCACGCGGACATCGACCTGAATCTCGGTCCGGCCCCCGAGCCTCCGGAACCTCCCCGCCTCCAGCACCCGAAGGAACTTCGCTTGCATTGCGGGCGCCATCTCGGCTACCTCGTCCAGGAAGAGGGTCCCGGCGTCCGCCAGCTCGAAACAGCCGAGCCGCCGATCGACCGCCCCCGTGAAGGCCCCCTTCTCGTGGCCGAAGATCTCACTCTCGATCAGGGTCTCTGGGATCGCCGAGCAGTTGACCGCCACGAAGGGCTTCCGCTTGCGGGGGGAGCGATCATGGATCGTCCGGGCGACCAGCTCCTTGCCGCTCCCGCTCTCGCCGAGGATGAGGACCGGAACGGTGGTGGGGGCTACCTGCTCGATCAAGCGATAGACCTCGCGGATTGTCTTGGTGTGACCCACCAAGGTCCCGAAGCGGCCCCCGTGTTCCAGTTGGCGCCTCAGCGCTCGCACCTCGCAGGCGGCCTCGTACTGCTCCACCGCCTTTGCAAGCAATAGCTGCAGGCGCTCCAGATCGACCGGTTTGGTGAGATAGTCGTAGGCCCCGTCCTTCATCGCCCGCACCGCGGTCTCGATGGAGGCATGCCCGGTGAGGACGATCAGGGCCGGGGCAGGCGATTCCTGACTGAGGGCGCGCAGGAGGGCGAGCCCGTCCATCCCCGGCATCACCAGGTCGACCAGCGCGGCTGTCGGCCGGAAGGTTGCAGCCTTTTCCAGGGCCTCGGTGGCATCCTTCGCCACCTCGGCCCGATACCCCCAGCCAGTCACAAGCTCCTGCAGACCGTGCCGGGCAGGGGCTTCGTCATCCACGATCAGAATCCGTTCCTTCGCCATCCCCTTTACCCCCGTCCACGCCTCCGGACCCGAGACGATCATACCCGAAGGGCTCTCTCCCGTCGAGGGTCCACGGGCCAGGGCACCCGCATTGACAACGCAGGGACCCTCTGTTATAGGGGAACAAGCCGTGGGCGGGGATGAAGATCGGTTCGTCCGGATGGTCACTTCGTATCGGGACATGGTGGGGGCGATCGTGAACCATGGGATCCTGCAGGCGGACCTCTTCTTTGCAACGACGAGCGAGCCGATCCGCGTCTGGGAGAAGGCCAGGACCTGGATCGACGGAGCCCGGCAAGAGATCCGTCTGACCTACCTCCGCAATCTCGAGCTGCTCGTCACTCGCCACCTGGCCCGGCGGAAGCGCTACACCACGGCACTTCCCCACGAGCATTCGCCGAATCCCTAGCGTACGGAGACAGCCCGACCGTGGAGCAAGCCCGGGTCCAAACACTGGCCTACCAGACCCTTCCACGCCAGATTCCCCTCTTCTCTGCCTACGTCGCCGGTGATCGGGCGGTCAGGAGCCGGTTCCCCCACGCCCCAGGCGACCGCAAGGCCTTCTCTCATCTTGTGGAGACGATCCGGCAGCGCCCCTATCCTCGGGCCGAGGTGGCGGCTGTCTTGGCGGCCCAAGCGGAGACCTTCGGGGCCCCTCCCGAGGCCCGCCGGCACATCCAGCAACTCACCGATCCCGCCAGTGTGGCGGTGGTGACAGGGCAACAGGTCGGCCTGTTCGGCGGCCCCCTCTTCACCCTCTACAAGGCCCTCACCGTCATTGCCGTCGCCCGACAGATGGAAGGGGATCTCGGGTCTCCGGTGATCCCCGTCTTCTGGATGGCCTCCGAAGACCACGACCTCGCCGAGGTGGACCATCTGGCGCTTCTCGATCGGCACGATTACCTGGAGCGGCTGCGCTACGCCCCCCCGGAGGGCTTCGGCGCAGACCTGCCGGCGACCCATCGGCTCGGCCCGGAGATCGAAGCCCTCCGGACCTCCCTCCTCACCTTGTCCAGTGCCGGCCCCGTGAGCAACCAGATCGCCGAACTGCTCGGGACCTCCTATCGAGTGGGCGACACCCTTGCCCAGGGATTCGGAAGGCTGCTCAGCCACCTGCTCGGCCCCCACGGTCTCGTCCTGGTCGACCCCAGCGATCCCCGGCTGAAGGCCGCCACCCTGCCCCTCTTCCTGCAGGAGCTCGAAAGTGCCCCCACCACCAC
>JBHIAD010000024.1:0-15501 GCA_046758405.1 Methylomirabilales bacterium (SeqCode) | reverse complement strand
GAAAGAGACCTGCCCACAAGCCGGGCGAGGGCGGCCGCCCCTGCGACGGCGAGAGCAGAGGAGCCACCGGTCCCCGCCCCCGCCGGGGCGAGACACGCGGTCTCCATCTCGAGCCCCCCAGGGGGGTTAAAGGCCCGAATGAGGCGACCTCCCAACTCGAGAAAGGGATGCCGATCCCAGCGGATCGCCCGCACCGAGGTCCACGTCCGCCGTGCCCCCCGATCGCGCGAAATAATGGTCACCCGCCGATCCGCCCGTTCGGTGATCGTCACCACCGCCGGCAAGTCGATAGCCACGTTGACGGTGACCACCGGCTCGTGCAGCAGATACAGGGGAGGGAGATCGAGGGTCCCGCCGGCGAAGTCGATCCGCGTGGGCGCCTGCGCCACGATCCGCCTCACGGGGTCACCTCGGACAGGCGTGAGACCAAGCGATGGGGAAAGCGGGCCGGGAGCCCGACGTACCGGCGCGCCTCGTGGAAGTGCCAACCGTTGGGGCCCTCGGACGCCTCCAGGGCCTCCCAGGGGACCCGCTGCATCAAAAAGGTCCGGAGCCCCGGGACAAGGGCCCGCATGGCATCCAGGTCGCGGGGGTTGTTGTCCACCACCGCGAGGCGTGGGTCGTCACGGGCAAGTCGACGGCAGAGGCTCCCCTTTCCGCCGGCTCGTTGAGCATAGAGGATCTGCGCAAAATAGGCCGGCAGGCCGGCACCCCGAACCTTAAAATCCTGCCAAGTTGGGTGCCCGAAAGAGAGGAGAACCAGGGTCACCCCCGCCCGCCGCCAAGCCCTGAGGGTCGGAACGACGTCGGGAAAGACGTAGGCCCTGAGATCCTGAAATCGCTCTCGGACAAGGCGCCGGAGCACCCTCGTCCCCTCCACCCCCACGGAAAGCTGGTTGAGACGCCGGAGGTGCTTCGCCAGGCTGTAGCCTGTGGGCCAGACGTCGTCGTAGGCACGCCCCCACGCGACGGGATCAATTCCGGCCTCGAGGACGGCGCCTCGAAGATCCACCCAGAAGAACCGGTCGGTGTCGAAGAGAGTGTGGTCGAAATCGATAAGGAGATGGGGACGGCGCGCCATGCGTGCCCCTCCCAGGGACTTCTGCTACGCGTACCAAGATCCCACGCGGGCAGCGCTGAATGCCATAGGCTTTTCACTCCCGCGGAAGCGCCGCACCACAGAGGCCGGCGAGCGCAGGAATGGTGGTGCGGCACGCGACCCTGTGGTCCGCGTCAACAGGAAGGCCCTGCCACCACGGGCAGGGCCTTCAAGGGTGCGGGCCGACCGTCGTTTATTTCGGGGCCCCGACCATCTGCGCTTCGTACTGCCCTTTCAACCCCTTGACCTCAACCTCGATTCCCTCGATCGAGCCCTTGATCATGGACCAGGTGGCGCGGGCCGACGCCCGCATCGCCAGATAGAGCGTCTCCATGATCTCGTCCTGCGAGGCGCCTGCTTGCTTCGCGGCCGCGAAGCGGGAGGGCGCTCACGTCTCGCAGCCGGCCACGATCATGGCGGCGAGCGCCACCAGCTGGCGCGTCTTCTCTTCGAGTGCGTTCTCACGGTAGTAGATGCCGGCGAACTCCTTCAGTGCCATAGGGATCCCTCCTTTGGGTGACCGTTAAGCAATGACCGAGCGATGCTACTACAGCCCTCCCTGCTAATCAAGGCCCCTGAGGTAAGGTCCCGGCCGCTTTACAAAGCCGCCGGTGACACATAAGATGCCTTCCATGCCGGCACACGCGACAGATCTGCCCTTCGCCAACGTTGCCTTTCCGGTCGGCCCCGCACAGCTCCTCACCTATCGGGTGCCGCCGACGCTGGATCGAACCGCGCGTCCCGGCTCGCGGGTCCTCGTCCCCCTCGGGGGCCGCCTGGTGACCGGCTACCTCGTCGAGCGCGTGGCCCACACCACAGTGAGTCGCCTCAAGGAGCTCAGCGAGGTCCTGGACGCGGATCCGCTCCTGGACGCGGAGCTCCTCGCGCTGACCCGATGGGTCGCCGACTACTATATGGCCGCGTGGGGTGAGGTGATCCGCTCGGCGCTGCCACCGGGAATCGACGCAGCGACCCGCCGCCTGGTCCGTTTGACCCCCGTGGGGCGCGCCGCGCTGCACCAGCGACGGGCAACTCCCCGCGAGATGCTCCTCCTCAAGTCCCTTCTTGACGCGGACGCTGCCGTGGCGGTCCAACGCCTCACCCGCCATCTCCCGCGGCGTGAGGGGTCCCTGCTGGTGAAACGCCTCGCCCACAGGGGATGGGTGGATCTCGAGACCACGCTCGTCCCTGCCCGCGTCCGGGCCCGTCAGGAACGGGCCCTGACACTCGGCCGCCCTGAGGCGGAGGTCCAAGTTGCGGCAGCGGTCCTGGCGTCCAAGGCCCCGCGTCAGGCCGCCATCCTCCAGCACCTCTTGCGGGTGGAGGGGACACTTCCGATGCGGGAGATTCACGCGCTCGGTGGCTCCTCGACCGCGATCCTGGCATTGGTCCACAAAGGGCTGGTGACTCCCATCCTGATGTCGATCCGACGGGAGCCCCCGGGGCAGGCGCCAATCACCCCCGCCACCGCGACCTCCCTCACGCCGCCCCAGCAGAGCGCCCTGCACACGATCCAAGGGGCCATCGAGCAGCGACGCTCGACCCCGATCCTGCTCTTCGGGGTGACCGGAAGCGGGAAGACCGAGGTCTATCTTCGGGCCATCGAGCACACCCTCGCCCGAGAGGGTCAGGCCCTGCTCCTTGTGCCTGAGATCGGCCTGACCCCCCAGATCGCCACCCACTTCCGCTCCCGGTTCGGTAACCGCGTCGCGCTCCTCCACAGCGCCCTCTCCCCCGGCGAGCGGTTTGCCGAGTGGGCGCGGACCCGCCGCGGGGAAGCAGACATCGTGATCGGCGCCCGCTCGGCGGTCTTCGCCCCCCTGCCCCGACTCCGGATCATCGTCGTCGACGAAGAGCACGAGCCGAGCTACAAGCAGGAGGAGTCCCCACGCTACCACGCCCGGGACGTGGCCATCACCAGGGCGGAGCGTCTCGGGTGCCCAATCCTACTCGGCTCGGCCACTCCATCCCTGGAGAGCTTCCGGCACGCCGAAGAGGGTCGCTACCAGCTCATCGAGCTCCCCGGACGTGTCGGCAGGGGACCCATGCCGGGGGTGATCCTGGTGGACCGGCGGGCGACGCGCCCGTCGGCGGGGAAGCCGCCGATCCTTTCGCCGCCGCTCGCAGAGCGCATCGCCGATCGTCTGGCCAAGCAGGAGCAAACCCTGCTCCTGGTGAACCGCCGAGGGTATGCGCGGGCGATCCTCTGTCGCGACTGCGGCTTCACCTTGCGCTGTCCCGCCTGTTCCGTCTCCCTCACCTTTCACCGAGGCTCCGGCGAGGCTCTGTGCCACTATTGCAACTACCGGCGTCGCCCCCCGGACCAGTGCCCGGAGTGCGGCGGATCGGGCGTCTACTACTCCGGCTTCGGAACAGAGCAGGCGGAACGAGAGATCGCCGAGCGCTTTCCGGGTGTTCGGGTGGCCCGGATGGACCGGGACACCACGGGGGGCCGCTTCGGCCACGCCCGGATTCTTGCGAGGCTCGAGCGAGGGGAGACCGACATCCTGGTCGGCACCCAAATGGTCGCCAAGGGGCATGACTATCCCCGGATCACCCTGGCCGGCGTCCTCTCGGCGGACGAGGGACTGAATGTGGTGGACTTCCGGGCGGGCGAACGCACCTTCACCCTCCTCACCCAGATGGTCGGCCGGTCGGGACGAGGAGCGCTGCCGGGGGAGGCAGTCATCCAGACCCACAATCCAGGCCACTACTGCATCCAAGCCGCCCTGAGCCAGGACTTCCGTGCCTTCGCGCTCAAGGAGCTCGCCCTCAGGCGGGAGCGAGACCTCCCCCCCTTTACCAAGCTGATCCGAGTGGTCATCTCCGGTCCACGCGAGGGGCCCGTGGAAGCCTGCGCCCTAGAGCTTGCCGAGCGTCTCTCCACCTGCGCCCGGGGGACGGTGTGTTCCGTGGAGGGGCCCGCCCCAGCCCCCCTGGCTCGCCTTCGGGGGCGGTACCGCTGGCATCTCCTGGTGAAGGGGAGAAAGGCCCAAGAATTGCACGTTCTCGTCCAAAAGGGGCTCGAGGGGAAGCGCCAGGCTCCAGGGGAAGGCCTTCGAATTGATCTCGATGTCGATCCCGCCGATACCCTCTGAGACACCCCTGCCTGTGCATTGAATTCTTGCCCCCCCCTGCTATAGAGTCGGAGACACGCGGCAGGCCCCCTGGGGGTGCTGAGCCGGTCAGACACTGAAGGCAGAGCGCATGGAGCCAGAACAGCCCCTTCGCACGGCGGGCGATCAGAAATCCAGACCCCTCCTAGAGCAGGCCGAAGAGGTCCTGGTCGCATTGAAGAAGACGGTGAAGGACCTGACCTTTTACCCAACGGGCCACCCAGCACGCGAGCGGTCGATCCAGGTCGCCCACGGGTACCTCGATCGCCTCCTCAGTCAGTCCGGCGGGTCGCTCAGCCTCGAGGTGTCCCAGGACAGTTTTGTGGTGCTCGGTGAACGGATCGGCAAGGACCATCCCGCCATCAGCGCTTTCGCTCACGACTGCTTCCTTCGGCAGATCCGCACCATTCGGCTGCTCTCCGGGGCGTCGATCAGCGAGCTCCTCTCCTTTGTGGAACTCTTTCACCAAGAGCCGGCCGAAATCCACGGGGCTGGAGGGGCGGCGGCCATCCTGGCCGAGCGTGGGGTGCGTCAGTTGCAGGTTGATGCCCTCGATGTGTCCTTTGATGTCAAGCAGGATGAGGGGAATCAGCGCGCCCACCCCGAGGCCGAGCCACCCGTTGCGACCGAGCCGGACCCCACCATCCGCGATGCGGCACCGCCTGCCGAGCAACCACCACCGACCGAGTCGCCCCCCGAAGCGCCCCAGGCAACAGGGACCCACGAGCCACCCCTCCCGAGAGACCTGGAGGGTCTCCTGGAGGCCCTGACGGCGGCCGAGACCGCGACCCGTTACCGCCAAGTCGGGCAGGCCTTGGAGAAACTCCTTGACACCGACGGTGCGGTGGCGGACCTGGGCCGCACACTCCGTGTCTTGACCACCTTCGCCCTCGACGCGTGGCATGAGGGGAAGAGACCCGAGGCTATCCGGGACGTGGCAGAGGAGACGGTGAAACGTCTGGCGACCGAGGCCCGTCTGCGGGTGTTCGTCAACGAGGCCGCAAAGACAGGCTCACTCCATGAGGACGATCTGGTGTTTCTCCTGGTGAGCCTGAGCGAGATGACCGCTCCGATCCTGGTCCGGTCCCTCACCGAGAGCGACGCACCGGCGGTGCGGCGACGGATCGTGCACCTTGTGGAACTCATGGGACGACAAGCGTTGACGGTAATCGTCGAGGTCATCGACTATTTGACTGCCCCCGAGATCCGTCAACTGTCGGGACTCCTCGGGCAGCTCAGCAAGGCGGAAATGCTCCCCATCCTGGAGCGGCTCCTGACCCACGCGGATGGCTGGATTCGACGCGAGGGGATCAGGCTCTGCGCTCATGGCGGCGTCGCAGAGACGACCGCCCTGCTCCTGTCGGCCCTCGAGGACCCCCAGGCCCTGGTCCGGCAAGCAGCGATCAGTGTGCTGGGTGCGGCCCGCTCGGCGGCCGCAATCCCACGGCTGACCGAGATCGCCCTTGAGCCCCCCGGGCGTTCCCGCGACGTGGACGAGCAGAATGCCGCGATCGCCGCGCTGGGAGCGACGAGGGCACCCGAGGTGGCTGGGACCCTCATCGGCTTGCTCAACCGGACCCGCTGGTTCCGACGGCGGCAGACCGAGGCGATCCGTATTGCCGCCGCTCAGGCCCTGGGCACCCTGAGGAGCCCCGAAGGCATGGCAGCGCTCAGGGCGGCAACGGGCTCAGGGTCGGCAGCGGTCCGCCGGGCCTGTCAGCTCGCCCTGGAACGGTGTGAAACGGAGCGGGCGGAGGGCTGATGGTTCAGGGCAACCTGCAGCAGCTAACCGAGGTCTTCATTCGGGCACTGAATGGCGCGTTCAAGAGCCTGAGCCTGTACGCTCCAACTCACCCGGCAGTCGTGGTCCACCTCCAAAAGCTCGAAGAGACCTTGGCAAAGTTCCTCACGGAGAACGACCGGGTGACTTTCGGTCTCCTGGAGGATGCCCTGATTCTTCAGGGGATGCCGCTCCTGGAAAAGGGAGACCTCTTCAAGGGACTCAAGGGGTGCCTGCGAGCGCACCAGTTGGAGGGAGTCACCTTCCTGCGAGGCGTGACCCAAGAGGAGCTCCGCGCCTTCGTGACCACCCTCAACATGGATCCGGAGGCCCTGCGGTCACAAGGGGGAGTCAGCAGAGCCTTCCAGGCCACCGGCGTCAGCCACATCCTCCTCGTTGAACAGAAAGAGCGGGAGACGCCGGCTGAGTCTACAGCGCGGCCCCCGGTGGACCGCCTGCAGGCGGGCCAGATCTATAGCCGAACCCTTCAGACCACGCGCAAGGCGTTCCAGGAGGTCCGCCTGGGACGTATCCCCGCCCTCAGCGAGGTGCAGTCCGTCGTCGAGGGCATGGTTGATGGCATCCTCCGGGCCAAGCACCCCATCATGGGCCTCACCATGATCAAGAGCTACGACGAATACCTCTTCAACCACTGTGTCAATGTCAGCATCCTCTCCCTGGCCTTCGGGGAATCCGTCGGCCTGGACCACGCAGACCTTCGGGACCTCGGCCTGGGCGCCCTGCTCCACGATATCGGAAAGGTCAACATCCCCGAGGCAATCACCTCGAAGCCGCGGGACCTGACGGAGGAGGAGTGGCAGCTGGTGCGGAGCCACCCGGACGAGGGGGTGAAAATCCTGGGACAGATGGGAGTCACCGCTGAGATCGCCCTCCGGGTCACCCGCGAGCACCATGTCCGCTTCGACCGGAAGGGCTATCCGAGGCTCGCAGCGGGAGAAGAGCCACACCCGTACAGCATGCTTGTCACCACGGCTGACTGCTACGACGCCATGACCACCGTCCGTGCGTACCAGCAGGCCTTTGAGCCAAGCCGGGCCATCGCGCGGATGCAGACGCTGGCCGGGACTGTCTTCGACCCGAAGCTGCTCGAGCGGTTCATCGAGATGCTCGGGATCTACCCGCCAGGGAGCCTGGTCCGCCTCGACACCGGGGAACTCGCCCTGGTCACTCGCCCGGGGAGCGACGATACCTCGCGCCCTTGGGTTCGCATCCTCCAGAACGCGGACGGGCAAGTGCCCCAGGACCCCACCGAGGTGAGCCTGCTGGAGATGGACCCGGCCGCAGGCGGGTATACCCGGTCGATCCTCGTGGCGGTTGATCCCGCTGCATACGGGATCGACGTCGCGCGTCTCTTGCAAGCCACCCAAGAATGAGGGACAATCAGGCAGGTGGAGTCGCGGCGGGACCAGAGGTCTCGGCTTCATCCGCCATGAGGACTCCGAGCTCACCGAGGACCTGGGCCGCAACCCGCCGGAGTGGTGGGGAACCGCTCGCGAGGACGGGTAACACCTGCTCGATGGCCCGGACCCCCCCAAGCCGGCCCAGCGCCTGCAAGACCGCCGTCTGGACCATCTCGGGACCATTCCCGATGCGCAGGGCGAGGAGATCGACCAGGCGGGGGTCGCGGAAGCCGGCCAGGGCCTCAACGGTGACGACCTGGACGTCGGGGCTCGGATCGTCCAGCAACTCCACCAGGGGAGTAATGGTGCTCGGGTCCTTGCGGGCCCTGAGGATTTTCACGGCGGCCGCCCGGACCTCGACCCGAGGGGAGTGAAGGAGGCTCACGATTCCATCCAGGGCCTTGCGACTCCCGATCTCGGCGAGGGCATAGAGGGTCTTCAGGACCAGCGTGGTATCGGGAGACCGCAGGTTGGGGAGGAGACGATCGATTCCCTTCGCGATCTCCAGGCGTTCGATGGCTCGGGCTGCCTCCCGGCGGACCCCCTCATCCTGGTCCCGTAAGGCCAGCTTCAGGGCAAGCCCGATCTGTTGTGCGGCATCTTTCATCCGGGTGGCCGCCCCTCAAGCAAGCGAGACGGCGGCACCATACCCCATCATCCCGGGGGTGTCAAGTTGGAGGGAGACAAAAGCCGAACCGGTATGGACCGCTTCACCGTCGCCATCGCCCAGATGAGCCCCAAACTGGGGGACGTCCCGTGCAATGTCAAGCGTCATGAGGAGGCCATCCGCCAGGCGCGGGGTCAGGGCGTGGATCTCCTTGTTTTTCCCGAACTGTCGCTGACCGGGTACTTCTTGAAGGACCTGGTCCCGTCCGTGGCCCTGACCGTCACCGACCCTCATCTTCACTGGCTCCGCGACCAGAGTCGGGACCTCGCCCTCGTGGTCGGGCTGGTGGAGGAGTCACCGGACCATCGGTTTTTCAATACCGCCCTCTTTCTGGACGAGGGACAGGTACGAGGGCATCACCGCAAGCTCTACCTCCCCACTTACGGGATGTTCGATGAGCACCGCTACTTTGCACAGGGAGAGACCCTGCGGGCCTTCGACACCCGCTTCGGGCGCATGGCCATCCTGATCTGTGAGGACTTCTGGCACCCCTCTACTTCCTACCTTGCGGCGATGGACGGGGCGACAACCCTCATCATCCCCTCGGCCAGCCCCGGCCGGGGCCTCTTGCCCCGGGACACCTTCGCGAACGCAGTCGCCTGGGAGCGCCTGAACCGCACCTACGCCCAAACCCTGGCGGTCTTCACCATCTACGCCAACCGCGTCGGCTACGAGGACGGGGCCTGCTTCTGGGGTGGCTCCGAGGTTATCCGTCCTGGAGGTGAGACGGCGGCCAAGGCCCCCTATGCCGAAGAGGCCTTCCTGACCGCGACCCTCGACCAGCGGGCCATCCGGCGCGAGCGCGCGATGAATCCCCTCCTCCGCGACGAGCGGCTCGACCTGACCCTTCGGGAGCTCCAACGCATCGTGACCATGCGCCAGAGCGAGGACGCGAATGGCGGATCCTGACGGAGCGGCGATCGATCTCAGCCTCAATTGGCCCCTCCTGACCAAGGTCCTGACCGGGTTCCTGAGAGACGAGATCGGGCGGGCGGGCTTCGACCGGGCGGTGATCGGTCTTTCCGGCGGCGTGGACTCCTCCGTGACCGCCACCCTGTGCGCAGCGGCGCTCGGCCGAGAGCACGTCTGGGCGATCTCGCTGCCCTATCGCGAGTCGAATCCCGAGAGTGGAGCCCATGCCAGACTGGTCGCGGAGGGGCTGAGCGTAAACTTTTGCGAGGTGGACATCACCCCCCAGGTCGATGCCTACTTCGTAAGGTTCCCGGACGCAGACCGGGTCCGCCGAGGGAACAAGATGGCCCGCGAGCGCATGACCATCCTCTACGACCAGTCCGCCCGCCTGAAGGCGCTCGTGGTCGGGACGAGCAACAAGACCGAACTCCTCCTGGGATACGGGACCCTCTACGGCGACATGGCCTCTGCCGTCAATCCGATCGGAGACCTGTACAAGACCCAGGTGCGGGGCCTGGCCCGGCACCTCAGGGTACCCGAGGTCATCATCACCAAGCAGCCGAGCGCGGATCTCTGGATCGGACAGACCGACGAAGCCGAACTCGGATTCAGCTATGAAGCGGTGGACCGCCTTCTCTACCTCATGGTGGACCAGCGCCTGGACATGCCGGAGCTGGTCGCGGCCGGCTTCCCCAAGTCCTTCATTGAGGCGGTCCAGTGGCGGATCCGCGCCTCGCAGTACAAGCGACGTCTCCCTGTGATCGCCAAGGTGTCGGCCCGCACCATCGACCGGGACTTTCGCTACCCAAGGGATTGGGGGCTGTGATTCGGCTCATGGTTCAGAGTTCATGGTTCATGGTCTTGTACCTGCTATGAACGATGAACCCTGAACTATGAACATGCCTGGGGGGCTATGATCGTCGGGGTGCCCAAGGAGATCAAGGACCAGGAGCACCGGGTGGCGCTCATGCCCGCAGGGGTCGAGGCCCTGACCACGAGCGGTCACCGGGTCCTGGTGGAGGCAGGGGCGGGTCTGGGGGCGGCGGTCCCCGACGAGGCCTTGGCGCGGGCCGGGGCCGAGATCGTTCGGGGGCCTGCCGCAGTCTACCGGCAAGCCGATCTCATCTGCAAGGTCAAGGAACCACTCCCGTCCGAGCACGATCTGCTTCGAGCCGGCCAGGTCCTCTTCACCTTTCTCCACCTCGCTCCGGACCGTGAGCTCACCCGAGCCCTGCTCGCGCGGAAGATCGTGGGGATCGCCTACGAAACGGTCGAGGAGGCCGACGGACGGAAGCCGCTCCTCGAGCCCATGAGTGAGATCGCCGGGCGCATGGCCATCCCGATCGCGGCCCACTACCTGGCAAACCCCTTCGGGGGCCGGGGGGTCCTCCTCTCAGGTCTGCCCGGCGTCCCCCCGGCCACGGTGACCATCCTCGGCGGCGGCATCGTCGGCGAGAACGCCGCCCGGGTGGCGGCCGGCATGGGCGCCTGGGTCTACCTCCTCGACGTGAACCCGCTCCGGATGCGTCACCTCGACGCGACCCTGCCCGACAACGTCACCACCGTCATGTCAAACCGCCTGAGCATCGAGGAATGCGTGCGGCGGGCCGACGTGCTGATCGGCGCGGTCCTGATCCCGGGCGCGCGCACGCCGCGTTTGGTGACCCGGGAGATGCTCAAGCGCATGAAGCCCGGGGCCGTCATCGTGGACGTCGCGGTGGACCAGGGCGGTTGCGTGGAGACCATCCGCCCGACTACCCACACCGATCCGATCTACGAGGTCGACGGCATCCTCCATTACGGCGTCGCGAATATGCCGGGAGCCTTCGGCCGCACCGCCACCTTCGCCCTGACCAACGTCACCCTTCCCTATCTGCTGGAGATCGCCAACAAGGGCTGGCGCCAGGCGGCTCGCGAACAGGCAGCGATCGCACAAGGTCTGAACGTCATCCACGGTCGGGTCACCCACCGGGCGGTGGCCGAAGCCGTGGGCCTCGAGTGCGTCCCCTGGGAGGAGGCGGCCGGGAGCTGACGCCTCACCGAAACTGCTACCGAGCTTGGATCCTCACGCCCCTCGGCCGCAGCCCCGCCCGTGTTCCTCACGGTCAACCCGTGATCCCTCGCCGGGCCTTCACCCCCCGAGGGTAATTTCTCTCTTGCATTTTCATCGAGGGCGCATTACATAGTCCCCAATTTTTTCGCCCGCGGTCCGGGAAGACGGCCGTTCGGCCGAGGGCTGGATGCCGAGGGGATATGGCGAAGGTCGTCCTCCGCCGCTTCGGCGAGCGGCGGGTGCGTGCGGGGCATCCGTGGATCTACCGGTCTGAGATCGCCGGGATGGCAGACGATCCTGAGCCGGGAGGCGTGGTCGATGTCGTGGATGAGCGCAAACGCTTCCTGGGTCGCGGGACCTTCCATCCCACTTCCCAGATTGCCATTCGCCTGCTCACCACCATTGACGAGCCCATCGACTCGAACTTTTTCACCGGGCGGCTCCAAGCCGCGCTCGCCTACCGGGAGAGCCTGGCCATCCCTTCGAACGCCTCCCGCCTGGTGTTCAGTGAGGCGGACGGTCTGCCCGGCTTACTGGTGGATCGGTACGGGGACCTCGTGGCGCTCCAGATTCTCACGGCGGGGATGGAGCGGCTGCGCGACCTGTTCCTGCCTGTCATCCAAGGGCTCCTCCAGCCCAGCGGTGTCTACCTCAGGAACGACGCGGCGAGCCGCCTCCTGGAGGGGCTGCCCCGATCGGTGGGATTCTTCGGTGCACCTCGCGATCCCACGGTCGAGATCACGGAGGGAGGAGTACACTTCCGCGTAAATGTTGCGAGCGGGCAGAAGACCGGGTTCTTCCTGGATCAGCGGGACAACCGATGCACGGTACAGGATTTGGCCAGGGGGCGGACCGTCCTGGACGCCTTTTGCTACACGGGGGGCTTCGCCCTCCACGCGGCCCGGGGGGGCGCCACCCTCGTGGAGGGGATCGACATCTCCCCCGAGGCCGTGACGGCGGCAACCGAGAACGCCCGCCTCAATGGCCTGGGCGATCAGTGCCAGTTCCGGACCGCGAACGCCTTTGACGAGCTGCGAGCCCTGGAGCGGACCAGCCGCCGCTTCGACCTCGTCATCCTGGACCCGCCGGCCTTCACCAAGGGGAAGGAGACCGTGGCCACGGCACTTCGAGGATACAAAGAGATCAACCTACGGGCCCTCAAGCTCCTCCGTCCGGGCGGGACCCTGGTGACGTCCTCCTGTTCGTACCACGTGGACGAGATGACCTTCCTCCGCATGCTGCAGGAGGCCGCTACGGACGCACGGGTGCGGTGCCGCGTCCGGGCGGTTCGGACCCAGGCGCCCGACCACCCGGTCCTGCTGGGGATCAAGGAGACCAAGTATCTCAAGTGCGTCGTCCTGGAGCGATGTGGATGACCGACCGGACATGGGACCAGGGGTTCGGACAGGATGGGCCGGTGAGGTGAGGGATGGACGGTCAGACGGGCAGTGCTGACCTTTCCGGCCGGATTTCGTTCGACGACGCGTACGTCAACCGTGTCCGCGGCGCCTACGACCTGATGGCCGACGAGTACGACATCATCGACCGCGAGGTGAGCCCCTTCTATGTGAACGACTACCGAATCCTCGACCACTACGTCGATGCCCTGCGTCCCTGCTGGGAGGGATGCGTCGTGCTCGACGTCGGCTGCGGGACGGGCATCCAGACCGTCCAGTACGCCCGCGGGGCCAAACGGGTCTACAGCCTCGACTTCTCAGAAAAGCTGATCCAGAAGCTCCGCGCAAAGGTCCACGCGGCCGCGCTCACGAACGTAGCGATCATCCAGTCCGATGCGACGCGCATCCCCCTGGGGGATAACACCGTGGACTTCGTGTGCGCTTCCGGAGACGTGATCGGCCATATCCCCAACTTTCGTCAGGCCATCGCCGAAATGGCCCGGGTCTGCCGGCCCGGTGGAACGGTGACGCTCGAACACGACAACAAGTGGCACCTCGGGTTGCTCTTGAGTCCTCGCCAACTGCTCCAGGCGCTCTCCACCCGTGGGGTCGGCGACGTGCGCGGATGGACTCACACCTATCTCCGCTCCGACCGCAAGGCCGACCTCCTGTACAAGACCTTCACCGTCCGCGAGATGGAAGCGCTCCTCGCGCAACATGGATTGGCCATCACGCGCCGGGCGGGAATCCATATCTTCTCCGCGATGATCCCTGATGCCTATCAGGAGTCGAACGGCCGGCCCCCTCCTTGCAAAAGATTCTTCACGCGGGCCATCACCACCCTCGGCCGCCTCGACTTCCGCATCCGGGAACTCGCCCCTTTCAACCGCTGCTCCTACGCGACCGTCGTGGTTGCCGTCAAGAAGGGACGAAGCCGGGACTGCCTTAGCCCTGCCCGTTCGCGCGCTTCCCCTCCCCCCAGCCGACCTTCGAGGCCACCGACCCCCTGGCGACGTCCACCTTGACATTCTCGGCGATCTTCAGCTTGATCTTCTCTTCATCGAGGCTGACGATGGTGCCATAGAGCCCCCCCGCCGTCACCACCCGATCGCCGGTCTTGAGAGCCGTGAGCATCTGCCGATGCTCCCGTTGTTTCCTCTGCTGGGGCCGGATCAACAGGAAGTAAAAGACCACGAACATCAACAGCAGGGGGAGGAGGGCGGAAAACCCGCTTCCGGCGCTTTCTCCCCCCGGCGCTTGTCCGGCTGCGTACACGAGATCCATCATCGGCGTCAGCTCCTTCTTCGTCTCGAGACGGCGCGTGGTTGGAAACCGCTATGCATCCACGGTGGTAACCGGGGTTTCGATCCGCCGAAGCTGCGCGGCAGCGAACACCCTGTAGCTTCCTTCCAGGATCGCCCGGCGGGCTCGATCGACCAGATTGCAATAAAAGTAGAGATTATGCAGGGTATTGAGCCGAAGGCCTAACATCTCCCGTGCCAGAAAGAGATGCCGGAGGTAGGCCCGGGAAAAATGTCGGCAGGTGTAGCAGGCACATTCTGGATCCACCGGCCTCGCGTCCGCGGCATAGCGCGCCGCCTTAATGCTCAGCCGGCCAGCCGAGGTGAACAACTCCCCCCTCCGTCCGTGCCGCGTCGGTATCACACAGTCGAAGATGTCCATGCCGACCTCGATCCCCCGCAGAAGATCTCCCGGGGTACCGACCCCCATCAGGTAGCGGGGGCGATCCTTCGGGAGCAGTGGCGCCGTGGCCGTCAGGACGCGCGCCATTTCCGCCTTGGGCTCCCCCACACTCAGGCCTCCGACGGCGTACCCGTCAAACTCGAGGGCGGTGAGTCGTTCCACCGCCCGTGATCGCAAATCCGCGAACATCCCTCCCTGCACGATCCCGAACAGCCCCACCCCCTGTGCCTTCACGACCTCCCGCGAGCGGGCGGCCCACCGGAGGGTCCGCTCCAGGGAGCACCGGGCGGCTTCGTATTGTACCGGATACGGGAGACATTCATCCAGTGGCATGATGATATCGGCCCCGAGCGCCTCCTGAATGGCCACCGCCTGCTCGGGGCTCAGGAAGAGACGGCTCCCGTCGATGTGCGACCGAAAAAGGACTCCCTCATCCGTCACCCGCCCCAGGGGTGCCAGACTGAAGATCTGGTACCCTCCACTATCGGTCAGGATCGGTCCGGGCCACCCGATGAAGCGGTGCAGTCCGCCCAGTTGAGCCACGACCTCGGCCCCGGGACGAAGCATCAGGTGATAGGTGTTGCACAGCACCACCTGTACTCCGACCTCGGTCAACTCTCGGGGGGAGAGGGTCTTGACCGATGCGACCGTCGCGCAGGGTAAGAAGACCGGTGTCTCCACCGTCCCGTGGGGCGTGTGCAAGCGTCCCCGCCGTGCCCCAGAGGCATCGACCGTGAGCAGCTCAAACGTCATCAGACTTCCAGGGCGTCGAAGGTCACTGTCACCCGGTAACTCTTGAAGGTGATCGTGTCGGCCACCGCGGCAGCGGTGTAGCTCAGGTTCTCGGGCGGCTTCTCCGCCAAGACAATGCCCCGGACTCTTTGCTTCTCCTTCCCCAGGTTCTTCCGGACCCAACCGATCCGCTGGAGCGCCTGCGCCACCAGTTCCTCGCCCTGCCCCGGTTCCGCGATCATCACCACGACCAAGGCACCGGTGTTGTCCCTGGCGAGCAAGTCGATCGCGCCAACCGCAGTGGGATACCCTACCCCGACCTGCTTCCCCCTGTCATCGGTGAGGATGTGCAGCCCCTGTTCCAGAAGCTCCGGCTGCTTTGCCAACAGCTGGCGGAGCCCGGCCGCATCCAGACTGAACACAGGGACCCCCACACTGGCCGGTTTGGAATCCGCCACTGCCCCCTCTCTCCTTGGGGCTACCTCGACTACCTGCCCTTCCCGCTTCAAGACCTTCCCCGGTTCCTGGCGAGGCGGCTCGCGAGGAGGCGTGGGGGCCCCCCGCGCCCCCACCCCCCGCCCCAAGAGCGCCGCCGGGGGGGGGGCCCCCGCCCCCCCGCG
>JBHIAD010000023.1:0-15523 GCA_046758405.1 Methylomirabilales bacterium (SeqCode) | reverse complement strand
GGCGCTTTGCCTAGATTTACGATTTGGTCTGGTCTTACCGTTAGCTTGGGCTTGCCTTTCTCAAGAGGGCCCATCTGAAGCATCGCGAGCCAAAGCCCTTGTCCTGCTTTGGCTTTTTCCTCTGAATCGTAAGTGTAGATGTAGACATTGGTTGGAGCCTTGTGGTACTTGAAGCCTCGGCGATCCATTGCTAGCTGGTATTGGCGATTCAATAACGTGCGCAGATTGTCTTCTGTGATCTTTCCAGAAACGACGATATGCAACTCAACCTGGGTCTTAAGGGGTGTATCCGAAATTTCGTCCATCACGACTTCGAAGTCAGGCAGCTTGATATCGCGAGCAGGTTGGAATTCTTTAGGCATTGGTGCAAGGGAAGATGATGATGACTCATCTTGAGTCGCTACGCCGCTTGATCGATCGGATGAGTCACCACAACCGACCAGAATGGCGACAATCATAAGCGTACAAATGCAGCGTATCATTGGTGTCCCCTTGCCACCTAACGGATCTGCCCATAAGCTGCGGGCCTCTCTTCGCTAGAAAGATGATACCAAGCCCCACGATGTTACTCACCAGGCCATCAACTCAATGCCAGTGCCGGCCCGCCAGCTTCATGGGCGTGTTGGGTGGCGCCTTGGCTCGTCACCGGCTTTTCCAATCAATCCAGGCGCGAAGGATGCGATCGACGAGCGATCGCGCAGTGGACAGAGTCATCGCCCTCTTGGGTGGCTGTGTAACCTCCTTGCCGTGTCTCGCAGCATCGCCGGCAGCTCGCTCGCTGTTTGCAGTATGCTTGAAGCGCGTTAGCTCGGAGTCCGCAGCCCAGCCAGACCCTACGATGTGGGATCGACTGACGTCCCCCTCGACAACTTCGTAGAGCCGGTATAGCTCCACCCAGCTCAGGGCGTCCGCATTGCGCAGCCGCAGGGCCTTCTCAACCGCAGGGTCCTCGAGGATCGTGGGGACTAAGTCGTTGATGGAATCGGCAGGACGGTGATGCTCAACCGTGCCGTCGCGGCGAATGACCGTGAGCCCGACAGGCATTGCACGGGCCCTGGCGACGGCCGGTTCGACGGACACAAAGATGTACTTAGATCCGTCGTCGCCGACTTGAGTAACGGTACCGATCTTGATCGGCTCGTGAGCACCTAGGATCAGGCGCGTGGCCCCTGATAATGCTGTGATGATCTTCTCGGCTCGGACACGCACTTCGCGCGCATTCGATGCGGCAGCAAACTCGACAGCGCGCAGAACATAGCCATCGGACACCGGGACGACAGCGACATCGGGGCCGTTGAGGCTGTCGGCCAACATGCGCAGATCCGCTGCATCTCCCACGAGGTCAACTTGCCAGTGCATTAGAGGAACCTGAGCGCCACCTAACTATTAAGTCTACTGCAGCTCATTGTGCAGTGTATCCAGCCGAGCTTTCAATACGGGAGAGGCACATTCCAAAGCAATATCCATCACGTAACCCGAACTTTGTCAAGCCTGCTCTCTGAGATATACTGCAGACACTGCAGTCTATCCGGATATCAGCCCCCAGCATATCCCGGCGGCTCAATCAACCCCCGGCGATTAGAGGCGGTCGGCCAGACTGTACACGCC
This sequence comes from Methylomirabilales bacterium (SeqCode), assembly GCA_046758405.1. GTDB lineage: Bacteria > Methylomirabilota > Methylomirabilia > Methylomirabilales > CSP1-5 > JBHIAD01. The sequence continues at coordinate 13,915 of JBHIAD010000023.1, read as the reverse complement.
ACGCCCACTTCGATTCAAAACATGGGCATAAATCGCGGAGCCGAGGGCGCCGTCGAAGTAAGGCCATGATAATCCGCCGCCGCGGCGTGCCAAGCAAAATAGTTCCCTGCGAGCCGGATCTGAGCCTGGGTCGCTAAATCTGGAGGCATCAGTTGGCACCAGAGGGAAAGGAGGGCGTGACAGGGCTCTGAAGTTCGCCTATCGTATGGGTATCGCCGCCCGAATCTCCAGATTCGGGGCGAAGGCCGAATCACCGGTCGTGTTGGAGGTCGTGAGGTGAATCAACCGGTCGAGCGCGACTTCGGGACGCATTCGAAGAGCCAGGCAACCTCGAGGTCTGCGAGGACCGATTGCCCAAACCCTAGGGGCGCCAGGGATCTCAAGCGGCGGTCCCGGACGGGGACCGCAACGCGGTGGAGAGCGGTGCGTCACGCCCTGGCCCTGGGTACCCTCGCGGCGACCGTCGGCCTTTCCGGCCCTGAGGCGGGGCGGACCCAGTCGTTTCCTGCCCCGGAGGGGGCTGACGACCTCATAAAGCTCTTCCGGGAGAAGCGGCAGGGCCGCGCGGCCGAGCTCGAGCGTCACCTGGCCAAAGACCCGGAGGACCTTCAGGCCCGCATCGAGCTGGCCCAAACCTACGCCCTGAGCGGCCATCTGGATCAGGCCATCACGACCTACCGCGAAGTCCTCACCCGGGACCCCACCAACATCACCGCTCGTTTCAATCTGGCCCTGGTGTACCACCGCGCCGGCCGCTTAGCGGAGGCGGCCACCGAGTTTCGCGAGGTGATTCGCCGCGACCCTACCGACCTGGCTGCCCGCATCGATCTCGGTGTGCTCCTCCGGGATCAGCAGGGGGCCCTCGCCCAAGAGGCGGTCGAGGTCCTGGAGGCAGCCCGCCGCCTTCGCCCAGATTACGCAGACACCTACTATCACCTCGGCCTGGCTTACAAGGGCTTGGGGGACCGGACCCTGGCGTGCCGCACGCTTTACGAGCAGGCGGTGCAGGCCTTCGACCGGTACCTGGCCCTTCAGCCCGATGGCAAGCGAGCCCCAGAGGCCACTGCCTGGAAGCTCCGTCTCAGCGACCGGTTACGCGGGGAGTGTTGAGCCGCGGCGGCGGAGCCGCTCTTGCCGGAGTTCGGCGATCCGGCGGCGCACCTTCTCCGCCCGGGCTACTAGCCGGGCATCCCGGATCCGATACCGATCGCCCAATCGCCCTTCGATCGTGGCCACGGACATCCCACCTTCGGCCGGGTACCGCGGAATGGCAGTCCGCCGGTCCTCATAGGCCCTCCGCTCGCGCTCCCGCCGAGCCTCCAGGGCGGTGAGCCGCCCCTCCCACGTTTCGAGCTCGCGTTCGATCTCGGCCAGCGGGGCCTGCGGCCCTTGCTGCGAGGCCCACCGGGCGCCGAGGATCGACAGGAACGTGGTGAGGGGGAGAATCAGCAATCGCCAACGCATGGTTCCCTCCGCAAGTGCCGCATCAACTCCTTCTGGCTCGCCATCCCGTCTGTGCCCCTCGCAGGATGGCGCTCCGCTGATCAGCTCCGACCCTTTCCCTCCCGGACCAGGTTCAAAAACAGCAGGGCCACCACCTGACAGAGGGCGACCAGTAACCAAGCGGGGGTGTAGGAGTGGGTCACCTCCACCACCCATCCGAACAGGGGGGGGCTCGCCATGGTGCCCAGGAACATGACGGTCAGGCTCACCCCGAGGGCGGTCGCGGCCTTACTGGCCCCCACCTTTTCCACGATCAGGTTGATGAAGAGCCCATTCCATCCCACCAGGAAGAGGCCTGCGAAGAAGGCCAGGGCGCTGGCCAGACCGATGCCACCTCCCAGAGGGAATTGACTGAGGGTGAGCACGAGGACTCCGCCACCGGCAATCACCCACGCCATGACGGGCTGGCGACGCGCTTTGAGGAAACGGTCCGAGACCATTCCCCACATCAGCCGGCCCACGATCCCGCCGAAGTGCACCCACGCAAGGAGTCGGGCGGCGGCGGAAAGCGTCCACCCGTGTCGGTCCACCAGGAAGAGGGGAAGGTACCCCGGCAACGTGAACTGCCCGACCACGAGGGCGGTTGCCATCAGGGTTATGCAGAGGAAGTCCCGGTCAGACAATAGATGGCGGATCATCGCGCCACCCGCGCCCTGCCCCTGCCCGGCCGGCGGATCGGGGAGGACCCCGCACAGCAGCCCAAAGATGGCACAGAGAAGGCCGACAGCCGACAGGGCCAATTGCCACCCGCCGAGCCCCGCCAAGAACGGGATCAACAGGGCGGCGGCCATTCCCCCGATGGGAAGACCGGCCTGTCGGACACCGATCGCCAAGCCACGCGAGCCAGCCGGGAAGTGCCGGATGACGATCTTGCTCCCAGCCGTGTGACCACTGGGGAACCCGATGCCTGCCAGCATCAACCCCACCAGGAGCAGACCGTAGGAAGGGGTGAGGGCCGCGAGGGCCACCGCCATACCCATGACGATCCCGCCCGCCTGCAACACCCGTCGCTCACCCCACCGGTCGGTGATGATCCCGGTCGGGATGAAGGCGGCAAAGCTGCCGAGGTCCAGAATGGCGAGGAGGACCCCGACCTGCACCAGCGAGAGGCTGAGGTCCTCGCGGACGAATGGGGCTAACGCCGGGAGACCAAACCGGACCAGCGTGAGTCCAGCCTGCTGCAGCGTGGCCAGGGCGAGCGTCCGCACTCCCTGGATCCCGTGATCCTCCACCTTGCTAACGTCAGAAGGGATTGGGCGACTCATATGGGGTCGGCCGGTGCAGCTGCCGTGCCCCGGGCTAGCACAGAAGTGGTCCGCATCAGGTCTCCCGTGGCCCAGCAGGCCGACCCTGGCCGGTGGAAGAACCAGCCGATCGCCTCCCGCCTCTCCCCGCGTCCCCCCGCACCCGCTTCTCAACCCGAGGAGTCTGCGGCAGGCACTGATGGAATCGACGCCTCGGCCGCTTAGGGTTTCTCAGGAACGAGGGAGTGCGTGCCGAGGGCGCGCCACGTCGTTTCCGGAACCGCTGGCGCCTCGAAGTGCCTGACGGTGAAGCCGCAGACGCGGCAGCGCCGGTAGGTGTATGTTCGGTTCCCCTCCTCAAAGGGGTGCCCAATCTGCCGCATATGGCTCGCGCAGCACGGGCCCGGGCGGGTGGGCGAGATGATCCGCCTTGGATAGGTATTGAGCGGTCGCTTGCGGTCCGTGTACTCCACGATGGTCTTCATCACTCCCGTTCCTCTTCTTCCTCCCAGCTACCGGTAATCAACCGACCGGTCGGTACATTGCTATCCGAATATTTCCTTTCACGAGTTGAAGCTCTCGGCGATGTGACGCCTCAACTCCGCGAAGCATCTCTCGATCACCCCGATGTCCTTCTGGGTCTTCGCGAGGAGGATCGCCCCCTCGATGCCAGCCAGGACGAAATCGGCCAGGCGTGGGATATCGACCCCTTCTTTGAGGCACCCCCGGTCCCGTCCGTCGGTTAAGATCGCGATGATGTGCCCGCGCCAGCAGTCGAAGATCCCGACGATCCGCTCGCGGAAGCCCTCGTGGATGTCGCTCATCTCGATGGCCAGATTCCCGATGGGGCAACCACCGACGCAGCCGCTCTTCCGCTGACCAGTCGCGAGGATCTCGAGGAGATGATCAAGCCGAGCCTGGGGCCTCTCCTCCGCCGCGATCTCCTTCGGGATCTGTTCGCTACACCACGCCGCTAATCGGTCAAGGATGGCGTATCCCAGCTCCTCCTTGCTCTTGAAGTAGTAGTAGAAATTCCCCTTGCCAATCCCACTCGCCTGGAGGATGTCCTCTAACGTGGTGTGGTTGAAGCCCCGACAGTGCACCAGCTTCAGGGCAGCGTCGAGAATCTGCGCCTTCGTGCTCTTGGTTATCGATGGCGATGTCTCTGGCACGCTGCCCCCTGTACCGACCAGACGGTACAATACAGCGTACGGCTCTACGCGTCAAGACCCAAGTCTCAGGACCACGGAGCCCTGGCGGAAATCGCCGGATGGGTCACAGCTCCAACGACTTGAAAGGAATCCACGAAGGGATGGCTGGCAGGCAGCTCAGTTCCGAAGGCCGGGGGCATGCGCCGGCGCAAATTTCCTTGGGCCTTCCAGCCGATCTGCCCCCTCGTCCCAAGCCGAGGCCGACCTAATCAGCGCTGTTCCGGCCCAGAGATGACGCGCCACATCGCGCGTCACGCTCCACAGTATGATGACACTCAGGATGCTATAGACAAAGACGAACCCACCCAGGATCATCCAGCTCACCACTGACATCGTGTCACCGCGGGCCAACAGCATGAGTATCCTCTCGTGCTTCAATGTTCGGATTCCCTTTACAGGTCCAACGCGAAAAGAGAGGGGAAAGTTCCCAACTGGCTCGTCACGTCCAAGGCGGATCTCGTCATCCCTGTGGTCGGCAGGGTACCTTTTTCGGCCCGCGGGAGGAGTAGCCGCGCAGCCGGCGATGCGGCGCTTGACGCGAGCAGCCCGGCGCTGATACCGTTCGCCCGTCGTAGCGCGAAGGCGGGGACAGTCAAGCCTCGTTGAGGAAGCATCAATCAGGCGTCTCGCGCCGATGGCCGCAAAGGAGGACCCCATGCGCATCAAGAGGGTGCTGCACGCCTCCGATTTCTCAAAGGCGTCCCGCCCCGCATTTCAGCTCGCCCGGGACCTTGCCAAGGCCTTCAAGGCCCAGTTAGTCCTCTTCTACGCCTACGAGCCCCCGCCGCGGGTGATGGGCGAAGGCTACGTCCCCCCCGCGCTCTTGCAGAAGATGCGAGCCGCGGAACGGAAAGCCGCGGAACGGAAGCTTGCACGACTGATGAGGTCAGCCACGCGGGACCGGATCCGGGTCTTGACGTTGCTCGAGGAGGGGCGGGCCGCCGAGGCGATCGTGCGCGCGGCCAGGCGCAAGCGCGCCAGCCTCATCGTCCTCGGCACGCGCGGGCGGACCGGGGTAGCCCGCCTCCTCCTCGGGAGCGTTGCGGAGCGGGTCGTCCGGACCGCCCACTGTCCGGTCCTCACCGTCGGTGTCGGCAAAGGTTGAAGCCTCACGTCCCGCGGGTCGACCGGACCTCCGCCCAGAGCAGCCCATATCCAGGGAGTTCTTGAGGCAAAGCAGCCGCCGCCGTGGCCCCGACGGGGCCACGCGCCCGGCGAGCCCCGGAGAACCATGGCACCAGAGACCTGGACACAAATAATCGTCTTCGGCACTCTCCTGGTGACGCTCGCGTTCTTCGTCGTGGGGCGGTGGCGATTCGACCTCGTCGCCCTGCTGGCCTTACTGGTGGTATCGGTTTCCGGCGTCGTCCCGGCGGCGCAGGCCTTTGCCGGGTTCGGCCATCCTGCGGTCGTGACCGTCGCCGGCGTCCTGGTAGTCAGCGAGGGGTTGCGCAGCTCCGGGGTCGTTGACCTCATTGCTAGATGGATGGCGCGGGTGGGAGATCACCCCGTCCTGCAAGTGACAGTCCTCACCACGCTGGTCGCGGCGCTCTCCAGCTTCATGAACAACGTGGGTGCGCTAGCCCTCTTGATGCCGGTCGCCATTCAGATGGCACACCGAAGCAGCCATCCCCCCTCGCTCTTTCTCATGCCGATTGCCTTCGGCTCCCTCCTCGGCGGTACGGTCACACTGATTGGAACCCCGCCCAACATTATCATCGCTACCCTTCGGACGGGGACCGGAGCCCCCCCCTTCCGGATGTTCGATTTCACCCCGGTCGGACTCGGCGTCGCCCTTGCAGGCGTCTTGTTCATCTCCTTGACCGGGTGGCGGCTGATACCGCGGCGGGAGGCCCAGGCGTCGGGCAAGGAACTCTTCCACATCCAGGACTATATCGCTGAGGTCCGCGTGCCGGACGGTTCGCCACTCGTCGGGAGGTCCTTACACGAGCTCGAAGTTGCAACCGAGGGCAATGTCGTCGTGGGAGCCCTCGTGCGCGGCAAGCGGCGACTCCCGGCCCCCTCAAGCGCGGCAACCCTGCAAAGCGAGGATATTCTCGTCGTCGAGGCCGACCCGGAGGCCCTGAAGGAGTTCCTCGAGGCAGGAAGGCTCGAGCTCGGCGGGAGCACGGAGATGGAGGAGGATGTGCTGCGATCGGACGAGGTCGGTCTCGTGGAAGCGGTCATCATGCCGGATGCCCTCATGGTTGGCCAGACCGCCCGGACCTTGGATCTGCATTGGCGCTATGGGGTGAACCTCCTTGCCGTGGCCCGCCAAGGGGCGCGCGTGCGGGACCGACTGAGCAGAATCCGATTCCAAGCGGGCGACGTGGTGCTCTTGCAAGGGGAGGTCGGGGCCGTACGGGAAGCGCTGCCCGTCCTCGGGTGTTTGCCCCTCGCCGAGCGGGAACTCGGACTGGGACGACCGCGCCGCGTGCTCCTCTCGACCGCCATCTTCGGTGCGGCCGTGACCGCAGCGGCCCTTGGCCTGGTGTCGCCCGAAATCGTCTTCGTCGGCGCAGGGATCGTGATGGTGCTTGCCGGCCTCCTTCCGCTGCGTCGTGTATACGAGGCTATCGACTGGCCCATCATCGTGCTGCTCGGCGCGATGATCCCAATCGGGCAAGCGCTGGAAACCAGCGGAGGCGCGGTGCTGATCGCGGGTCTACTCCTGGAGGCCGCGGGACAGATGCCCGCCGCGGGGATCCTGGCGATCTTACTGGTGGGGACTATGCTCTTGTCCAACGTCGTCAACAACGCCGCTGCCGCCGTCTTGACGGCCCCAATCGCCCTGAGCGTCTCCGGGGAGCTGGGCACTTCCCCGGACCCATTCCTGATGGCTGTGGCAGTCGGCGCCTCCTGCGCATTCCTGACGCCGATCGGCCACCAATCGAACACCCTCGTCCTCGGGCCCGGTGGCTACCGATTTGGCGACTACTGGCGAATGGGTCTTCCCCTTTCACTCATCGTCACCATCGCTGCCATCCTGCTCATCCCCTGGATTTGGCCGTTGAGATTGTCCCCCTTCTGATCGCGCACTTAACAGACCACGGTGCAACGGGATCGGCCGACCTCTTCGCGCTGCCCATCGTCAACCACCGGATCGCGTGAGGAGGGGGACGTGCTCGGTGATCTCGAGACCGAATCCGTCGAGACCGACGATGCGCCTCGGATTGCTGGTGAGGAGACGGATCCGGCTGAGCCCCAGGTCCACCAGGATCTGGGCGCCGATGCCGTACTCCCGGAGGTCGTATGCCCGGGAGGACCCGGTCAGAGTCGAGCCGAGGTCCTCCGGAGCGAGGTGTCCAATCCATCCGGTCCCCGCAGAGCCCTCGCGGATGTAGACGAGGACCCCGCGGCCTGCTCGGCCGATCAGCTCCAAGGCACGCGCAAGCTTCGCCCCGCACGGGCACTGCAGCGACCGGAGCGCGTCCCCGGGCAGGCATTCGGACTGGACGCGGACGAGGACCTCGTCGGCTGCCGTCAGCTCCCCCATGATGAGAGCCAGGTGGTGACGTCCGTCGACCAAGGACTCGTAGAGGGTCGCCTTGAAGGTCCCATGGGGGGTGGGGAGGCTGGTCGTCGCCACGCGGTGCACGAGCTTCTCGCGCCGCATCCGGAAGTCGATGAGGGTCTTCATCGTGACCGTGGGAAGCCCGTGGGTCGTGGAGAATTGACGGAGTGTCTCGCCTCTCGCCGGGTTGCCCGAGGCGTCCATGACGGTACACAGGACCGCCGCCGGGAAGAGACCCGCGAGGCGACACAGATCCACGGCCGCCTCTCCCCGGCCCGCCCGGGTCAGCGTACCGCCGCGGCGGGTCCTGAGGGGAAAGAGGTGACCGGGACGCACCAAGTCATCCGGTGTGCCCTTGGGGTCAATGAGGACACGGGCGGTTTCCGCCCGGTCATAGGCCGAGATCCCGGTGGAGATCCCGTGCCGAGCGTCCACCGAGACACAGAAGTCCGCATCCGTCCGCCCCTCGCCCTCGGGGACCATCAGGGGGATGCGGAGCTGATCCAGACGCTCCTCGGTCATCGCAATGGTGACGAGACCCTGGGCCTGGACCGCCATGAAGGCGATCGCCTCGGGGGAAACCCTGTCGGTCGCGAGGACAAGCGCCCCCTCGCTCTCGGGCGCCTCATCGTCCACCAAGAGCACCATCCGTCCCTCGCGCAGGACCTGGATGGCCTCTTCCACCGCGTCGAGCGTCATCACGGTCCCCCCTCCACCGCGTCTCGAACGGCCCGGAGCACCTCAGGCTTCGCGTCGAGGGGAACCACACAACCGGGGGCCACCAGGTGCCCCCGTCCTCCCGTCTGGCGGACTGCGTCCCGCACCTCCAGCCGTGCCGCCTCGGCGTCACCCCCCCGGAGGGTGCTCGCCTCATTCACCCCCCCCACCAGTAATCCGGGGAAGGAGCGCCGCGCCTCCGCCAGCGCGGGGGTCGTCCGCCGATCGTGCCAGTTGATCCCATCCACCGGGTAGGTGGCGAGGACCTCAAAGAAGATCGAGAGGCCATGGGCGTGGAGGATCGTCATCCCCCCCGCCCCCCGGACGGTGTCGAGCAGCGACCGGTCGTAGGGTTCGGCGAATTCCCGATGCGCATCCGCCGAGACGAGGTCCGGCACGGCCACCTGCGTCGCAAAGAAGATTCCGTCGGCCCCTGCCTTGAGACTCTCGAGGGCGTAGCGAGTCATCGTCGCCGTGACCACTGCCAGCACCCGGCGGATCCGCTCTGGCTCAGCCCGCAGGTCACGGCGAAAGACCTCCGCCCCGCCCAGCTTCTTCACAATGGTCAGGGGCGAGAAGATGGTCTGGAGGATAGGCGCGTCATCAGACCTCAACCGCCGGACCTGCTCGACACAGGACAGTTCGCGTCCGAGGGCCCCCTGTCCAGAGTCCAGCGGTTCGATCCGATCCCAGTCTGCCGGGGCCTGGACCGCATATCCGACGACCTCACGCGACCCGTCCACGGATCCCCGGTAGACAACCCGGCACCCCCAGTCCTCCACGCAATACGGTCCTGTGGGCATGACCTTGATCAGGTCCAGGTCATACTCGCGGTGAAAGGCAATCAGGGCCTCAGCGAGGGCAGTCGGATCGGCATCCCGATCGGGGAAGTGGCGCCAAAAGCTGACCGGGACGCGGTCCACGGCCTCGCCCCGAATGGCAGCCCGAAGGCGCTCGGCCTTGGTCATGCTGGATACACGGGATGGCGACATGGCGGCGCTATGATAAAGGCCAAGGCGAGGAGTGTCAATGGATCCGGGGAGTGGGTCACCAGCGACTTGCCGGCCGCGGCGGCCCTGGCGCGTTTGATCCCCTCGGGGTCCGCCGTCCGGTGGACCAGGGACCCGGGACTTGGTCCGTTTTTTGCTCTCTCTCACGGAAGTCTCTCTGTGTACGATAAACCATCAGCCCCCCAACTGGAAAAGTCATCGAGGGGGCCATGCACGAGGAGTCGGAGTTGCGAGCGCTGGTCAAGGACTGGATGACGCCGAATCCGATCACCGCGACTGCTCGGATCAACATCCCCGAGGCACGACAGTTGCTGGAAGCCTCTCAGATCCGGCATCTGCCGATCGTGGAGGGGCGCCGGGTCATTGGCATTCTGACCGATCGAGACCTGCGCACTGCCAGCATGGCCGCCCTGATCGGCAGGACCGTAGAAACGCTCATGCGAACGAAGGTCCTGACCGTCGAGCCGGAGACACCTCTCGCTGACGCCGCCCGCATCATGCTCCAGGGGCACCTTGGCTGCCTCCCCGTCGTCACCGACGGAGAACTCGTCGGGATCCTGACCGACCGGGACATCCTGCGATCGGTGGCCGGCATTACCGCTGCTGCCCCGGAACAGCAGTCCTAGGGCCTGCACTCTCCTTCGCCCCCCTTCCTGCTCCTCAGGTGCTGACGAGGCCCAGGAGCCACTCCCACACCCGATGACCCACCTGGATCGGAGGGAGGTGGGGCCGAAAGCCGACGAGCCCATACAACCAAGTCGATCCAAGTCCCCCGAGGACGGCTGAGCAATAGAGCAGGAGGATGAGGCACCCTCCTGGCCCTTTGCCGTAGCACCGAACGTAGAACCGGAGATCGCGGGGATGGATGGCGCTGGCCAGGACAAAGCTGATGATGCCTGCGTAGCTCAAGCTGTCCGTTTTGAACAAAGCGTGGATCACCGGAAGATTGCCGACGGGTGACAGGGAGAGCGCGGCCGAGAAGAGCGGGGCGGTCAGCGCATTGACCGTGTCGGAGGCCACGGTCCCATGGCCCAGGACGTCGGCGAAGCGAGGCCATGCGGGATGGAGGCCTGCCGCGAAGATGGCACCCGCCACGACGATCCCCATGAGGAGGCTTGGGCCGAACCCCCGGAGCTCCTCTTTGAAGAAGAGGATGGGCCTGGCCCATCCCTGCTGGGAGAGGAGCCATTCGTCCCGCGCCCTGTTAGCGCTCGGATCGTGAGGGGCAAGTCCGCGGCGATGCGCTCTCGCCGCCACCTCAAGGCCGAGGAGACGGGTCCCGACCATAACGACTCCGATCATGACGAGCGCCCCGAAAACCTGGCCGACGGCGAACTCGGCACCCAAGGAGAGTGCGTAGATCGCCAGGAAGTGGACCGTCATGTTGCGGCTGGCAATCAGGTAGGCCAACGCAACCCCAGGAGAAATCCCACGGGCGAGGAGGCCTTCTGCCGCCTCGAGACTCCTGCGGCGGCCCGGGGTTCCCACCGCTCCAGCGGTAACGGCCTCCCACCAGGTGGCGCTCGCCGGGTCTCTGAGCATCCAGTCCCAACGCCTTCGTCGGAACCGAAGCGAGAGGAAGGCGGCAATGAGGAAACCCGGCCCCCAGACGCGGTAGAACAGCGTCATGAACTTCAATAGCTCAAATGACCAGAACCACCATTGTCCGAGGAAGGAGGACATCCTGACTCCGTGTCCTGCCGCGAATCCAAGACCTCGCTAGGATCCGGAGAGTGTCCGAATCAGTGGCGTGAGCCAAAAGAAGATCACCAGGGCCGTACTCACCCAGAGGACGTACCGGTGCCACCGGGGGCCGCCTCGCTTCCCGTAGTGCCAGTAGTAGGCGAACCCGAGACTGCCGATCGCGACCGGCAAGAGATACGGCCGGAGGAGCGCCCACCGGGCGCTCACCCCTCCGCTGGCCACCCCGAAGAGGGCCAGCCAGAGGGCAATCACTCATCAAAGGTTCGGGATCAAGGACCCGATGATCGAAACCAGATTCGCTCCCCAGAAACCTCCCCGTTTCATCGGCGCATCTCCTTGTTGATATTTACCTGATTGTAAACGCCTCAAGCTCTGCCAACACATGCCTCTCCGGGATCACCGCAACGATCGCGGCGGTCCTTCCCTCTGCCTCCTGTCGCAGTCTGTGGAGTTTCACGCTCTCCGTTAAGGGGATGACCTGGTCCACCCCCGCCACCTGAAACCCGTACGTGCCTTCCCGCTTGACCAGTCTCCCAACGGCCTCGATCCGGATCCAGGTGAGCGTAAAGCCGGCCTTCACCACCACCTGTCGAAGCCTCGCCACATCGAGCGCTTCCCCATGCTTCACGCGGAAGGCGGTTTGTGCCTTGTCCAGATCGGTCTCCACATCTTCCACGCCATCCAGGCGTGTCAGGGCCTTGGTGACCCCATAGGCTCAGATGGGTCAGATCATCCCGTTGACGCCCATCGTGACCTGGCCGAGCTCCGCCTGGACCGGCGTCGGCCCTATTGCGCCCCCCACAAGAACCAGTCCCAACACAACCGCCACAACCATCACGCGCTTTCTCATGATTCTCCCTCCTGTGTCATCTCTATCGATCTCAGAACAGGTAGCGGAACCCGAAGAGGACGGTGTAATCCGGCTCGAGCTGGCTCGGATCGAAGTTCCGCACCACCGGGATCTGGACGCCCGCCTCGAAGAGAAGGTTCCCGGTCAGGATGTACTGGATGCCGGGAGACAGGAAGAGGACCGTCCCGCCGCTCGGGCCAACCTCGACGCCGTTCACCTCATTGTTGGCTGCGGTCTGCCCGTTCAGCTCCAGGCTGAAGTTGAGCTGCGCCGGGGGCATCGGCCATCCGGGGTAGGTCTGATAGGCGAGGTAGAGGTCGTACAGCAGCGCGTTCCCGAACCGGAAGTCGTTTGCCTCCGAATTCAACTTGGACCGAAGGGCGGCCTCGATGCTGTAAGATCTTCGAGTCGTCCCCACGGCGACCCCCAGCAGGCCATCCACCGAGCCGGAGCCAAGCTGAAGCGGCGGGGCGTTTACGAGGCCCGGCCCCTCCGTATCCGATCCGGATGGTAGATCGAGGCCTCCGATCAAGCTTAACTGGTCTCGCCCGAAGGGAACGTCTCGGCGGTAGATCCGGTACTTCGCGAAGACCGTGGTATCCCCGACCCCGCTCGCTTCCAAGGTTTCGGTCGGGGTTTTGAAGCGCTTGCTGAGGTATGGGACCACCAGGTTCAGGGTGACGTCCGGCGCGACCGCGTACGACCCGATGACGGGCGCGCTCCACACCTCGAGCTCCTTGCCGCCTCCCGAGAACTTCTGGAAGCTCCCGAAGGAACGGACCGCCGTCCCGAGGAAGAACTGGGTCCTCGGGCTCTGGCCGAAGATCGGCGCCGCCCGCGCCACGACCGGAGCGACGACAACCAGGGAGATCGTTATCACTACACTAAGCGGAGCCGCGAAACACTTTCCCATGCTTTTCATCCTCGGGCTCCCGCACACAGCGCCGCGCATCTTGCCTTGCTTGATCGGCCGCTCCGCTGTCGCGAAATTTGTCAACCGTGAGTCTGTCGCCACCGGGTCTCCAGGCGCTCTCGGAGGACCGCTGAATCCGGTGCTCCCGAGAACTCCAACCGGCCCTCAATGGCAATCGCCGGGGCAGTCATCACCCGATATCGGACTGCTGCCTCCGGGTCGGTGGACAGGTCCACGTGGCGAACGACAATTCCGGGGAGGCGTTTCTGAACCTCTTCCACCACCTCTGCGACCAGAGCCTTGGCCGCCTCACATCGCGTTCAACCGGGGGATGTGAGGATCTCCACTTCAAGCATGACTACCTCCGATAGAGAGCGCGCAGGGCGGCCCGGCCGATCCAGACGACCCCAAGGGTCACGCTGAAGCCCAGCACCGGGCCGATGAAGGCTTGAGCGGTGACGGTATCATCCCCGTGAGCGAGGGCCGACCCGACCAGGACGAGGAGGATTGCCATGCTCACGACCACGAGGATCACGGAGAGGCTGACCCGCTTACGAGATCGGCTGGCGCGCATGGTCCCCTCCTGCTGGCAGCTCGCGGAGCCGCCGAGCATAGTCCCACAGGATCGGGAGCGCGATTACGAACCCGAGAAACACCCAGGGGCCGTAGAGCGCCCAGGGGTCCGTCACCAGCGTGGCGCCAAGGAGAGCCTCCGCCTCGGCGCTCTCCGCCACGTTGGCCCCCAGGGCCCAGTGGACCGCTCCGTTCCACACCTTGTGGAAGACCGACTCCTCCCACCAGGCGTGACCGAAGAGGGGCTTCCCCACCAGGAGCGCGCCGAGGGCAACGAGGGCCCAGCCGGTCCCACGTTGCACCGCCTCCCGACGCGAGACCAGCCACCCCGTGGCATTCACCCCGAGGATCGCGAGAGCCGCCACCGCTAGCAGCGGGGTGGCACGGCCGATGCCGTGAATCCCCCCCATCGCCAGGCCGGTGATGACGCTCCCCGACCCGGCCAGGTAGGTGAGCAGAACGTAGAAGGCCGGGTTCGGGCAGCCGATGCCCGCGTTCCCGAGGAGCAGACCAAGACCGAAGGCCCGGACGTAGTCCCCTTGCCGGTCGAGACCCCTCGGCATGGGCCCCTCGTAGCTCGGTGGTGAGAACCGCAAGAGACCGAGCTCGGACAGCCCGAAGAGGTAGGCGGCGCTCCCCGCCACGAGCCACATCCCCATCGTCACCTGATCGAGAT
>JBHIAD010000022.1:0-15687 GCA_046758405.1 Methylomirabilales bacterium (SeqCode) | reverse complement strand
GCTAATCCACCGCTGAGGGTTTCGTTGTGAACCTGTTAGACCTCCTCCGAAGATCGACCGAAAAATTTGCCACGAGGACCGCCCTCATTGCCGGGGACCGTTCGGTCACCTATGAAGAACTCTGGGAGGATGTCCGGCGGCTCGGGACCGGCCTGCGGCGGATCGGGGTCGAACCAGGCGAGCGGGTTGGCCTCATGCTCCCGAACATTCCCGAGTTCGTCCAGGCCTATTTCGGAATCCTGGCGGCTCGTGGGACGGTGGTGCCCCTGAATGTGCTCTATAAAGGTGAGGAGGTCCGATACATCCTGGAGGATGCCGCGGTCCGCCGGATCATCACTTCTCGGATGTTCCTCCCGGTGATCCAGGCGGCCCGGGAGAAGCTTTCCCGGTCCCTCCAGGTGATCCTCTTGGACGGCGAAAATGGTGAGGTGGACTCCGGGATCATCAGCGGGGCTCAGCTCATCCGCGAGGTGGGGGAGCCGGCGGTTCCTGATCCGCAAGCGGTCGCGGTCTGCCTGTACACCTCTGGGACTACCGGGCGGCCCAAGGGGGCGCTCCTTTCCCATCAGAATCTCTTGAGCAACATCGCAGCCTTTCGGCAGATGGCCCCGTGCGACCAGCAAGACCGCTTTCTCTGCGTCCTGCCCCTCTTCCACTCCTTTGCGGCAACGGTCCTGATGTTATTCCCCTTGGACCTGGGGGCAGGCATCGTGCTCGAACCGCGATTCAGCCCTGACCATGCCTTTCGGGTGATCGCGGAGCAGAAGGTCACGATCTTTGCCGGTGTCCCGGCGATGTACGCCCTCTGGGTCCAGATGCCTCCTCTCTCGGTGCCTCTGTCCGCTGTCCGCTTCGCCGTTTCCGGCGGTGCGCCGCTTCCCGTCGAGGTGCTCCGCCGATTTGAAGAACGCTACGGCATCCTGATCTACGAGGGATACGGTCTGACCGAGGCCGCTCCGGTCTTGACCGAGAATCCTCTGCTCGGGCCTCGGAGGGTGGGATCGGTGGGCAAGCCCCTGCCGGGGATTGAGCTCAAGATCGTTGACGGCGCAGGGCGCGAGGTGGCAGTGGGCGAGGTGGGCGAGATCATCGCCCGGGGGCCCAACATCATGCAGGGCTACCTCAATCAGCCCGAGGCCACCGCCGAGGTCCTCCGGGACGGGTGGCTCTACACCGGGGACCTCGGTCGCCGCGACGCCGAGGGTTACCTCTACGTCGTGGATCGGAAGAAGGACCTCATGATCGTCGGCGGGCTGAACGTCTACCCGCGGGAGGTGGAGGAGGTGATCCTCGCGCACGAGGCGGTGGCGGATGCGGCGGTGGTGGGGATCCCCGATGCCACCCGGGGCGAGGTGCCGAAGGCCTTCGTCATGTTGCGGCCGGGGGCCACGGCGACGGAGGCAGCGATCCTCAAGCACTGCCGCGAGCGTCTGGCATCCTTTAAAGTCCCCCGGCAGGTGGAGATCTGTACCGAGCTGCCACGGACCTTTTCGGGGAAGGTGATGCGGAGGGCGCTGGCGGCTCGAGTGACCGGTGAGGACGCCAGGGGAAAGTCGGCGAGTACGGAGGGGACACGGGCCCGTGGCGGTTCAGGATCTCAAACTGCATGATGCGGTAACCAGCTTCTTCCAGGCGCGTCGTCCCCAGCTTCGCCCGCGCAAGGGTGGGGAGCCGTTCCTCACGCTGACCCTGGGTGATCGGACCGGCGAGCTGGCCGGTGTGATGTGGGAGGGGGCGGGTCCGATCGGTGAGCGTCTGCAAGAGGGAGACATCGTGAAGGTGCAGGGAGTGGTGGGGAGCTACCAGGGCAACCTCCAACTGGTGATCCAGCGCCTTCGAGTTGCGGAGCCGCCCGAGGTCAAGATCGAAGACTTCCTGCCCACCACGACGGGGGATGTCGCAGCGATGATGGCGGCCATCGAGGCCACGGCGGAGTCCTTCACTGAGCCCGCCTTGAAGCACCTGGTCCAGGGGGTGTTGACCGACCTGGAGATCCGGAAGCGCTTCATGACCGCGCCGGCGGCCGTGGGGATCCACCATGCCTATCTCGGTGGGCTCGCCGAGCATACCCTATCGGTCCTTCGCCTCTGTCAGCTCATGGCCGATCACTACGGACCCGTCGTGCAACGGGACCTCCTCTTGACCAGCGCTATCCTGCACGATGTCGGCAAGCTCTTCGAGCTGCGCTACGATCGCGTCTTCGAGTACACCGATGAAGGGCGGCTCCTCGGCCACATCACCGAGGGGGTTCTGTTTCTGGAGAAACGGATCGCGGCTGACCCGGATTTCCCTGAACCGCTCCGGCAGCAGCTCCTGCACAACGTGCTCAGCCACCACGGTGAGTACGAGTGGGGTTCCCCCAAGCGACCCAAGACGCTGGAGGCGCTGATTCTCCACTCCGTGGAGAATTTGGACGGGAAGGTCAACCTCTTCCTCCGACTCATGCGCGAGCACGTGGATCCGTCTCGACCGGAGTGGACGAGCTACGACCGTGGCCTGGGTCGTCCGCTGTACCGTGCTGGCCTCGATGCCGAGACGGGAGGGGAGGAGGAGCTGCCACCCCAGTGAGGGCGGCATGCGACCCATTCCCTTTCGCGTTGGCTCCTGCCGTCGTTCTCCGGACTATGGTGTGCGTGAGGCGGGAAAGGGGCGACCAGCCCCCTCTCAACGGCCCGGCGGTGGTGCCGCTCCTCACCTCGCAGAGGGTGGTAAGAGCGTCGCTTGGGGCCTACCGGAGGGCAGGTTGTGGAGGGGACATGATCTCTTTTTTCAGGGATCGGCCGCTAAGTTCTCGATGGGGGGACCTCGGAAGGCAATCGAACTGAGGGGAGATGCACTGCCGTTTGAGACATAGCAAGAAGATGGGCTTCCGGATTGAAAGGAATGCTCAGAGAAGAGTGTCCAGCGGCGTGCAGGGAAAGGGGACAGAAAAAAGTGTTGACAAAGAATTCACGGTTGATGTATTAGTCACAACGATGCTAGGGTGCGGTTGGTTGAGTGGTGATGCTCCTGAGACTTTTCGCTTCGCAGACCCGTGTGGACCTGCTCGGTTTCTTCCTCAGCGCGCCTGAGGGCCGATGGTACATGAGGGAAATTGCAAGAGCGGTCGGACGCGATATTTCTGGGATCAAGCGGGAGCTCGATAATTTGGAGAAGGCCGGTCTCCTCCTCAGCAGCAAAGAGCGACACCTCCGGTATTACACCGTCAATCCCGCTTTTCCTTTCCTTACCGAACTGGAGACGATCTTCAGCAAGACCCGCGGAGTTCCACAGATGATTGCCAATGAACTCACAGGGATCCCGGGGATTCGTGTCGCCTTTCTTTTTGGTGAGAAGGGTTTTCCAGAATCCGGGCCGATGGATCTCTTTATCCTCGGTGCGCCCAACATGCCACAACTGAACGCAGCGATCGCCCGGATCGAAGGATGTCTGAATCGCGACATCAACTCTCTTGTCTTCGACAAGGCGGAGTATCAGCGCCGCAAGGAGGAGCGGGACCCCTTCTTGCTGGATGTCCTGAAAGGAGAGAAGCGACTCCTCGTCGGGTCGGAAGATGAGCTATGAGGAGTGCAAGGCGCGTGGTCTGGTGGAGATGGATGTACCGGATGTCCCGCGCGGGATCGCGATGATGCGTCGGGCACAACGGGACCTCAAGGCTGCCCAAGCGGTGGGTGGGACCGACGGTGAGTGGGCCTATGCGATCGCGGCCCAGGCCATCACTCGTGGGGCCCAGGCGGTGTTGGCTGTGCGCGGGGTCCGAACCAAGGGGCGCGAACAGGGGCGGACCGCCATCATCGTGGCAATGGAGTACATCGAGCGCGATCCGAAGACGCTGGGCGCTGATCTGGAGCGAATTCGCAAGAAAGGACAACATTTCCTCGACCGCGCCGATCGTCCGATTTCGATGTATGAAGTTGAGTCAGCGTTGAAGGCGGCAGAGGAGTTCGTCAGGTGGGCGGGGCAGGCGGTTCTCGCGTGCGATCCCCAGCCTCCCCTCCTCTGAAGGAAGTTGGTACGGATCTCGCAAGGCCCGACGCCTTGACGGGATGACCTTCGGGAAGAAAGGGGGTGAGACAGGATGGCAACCAAGAGGAAGGCTGCGAAGAAGAAGGCCTCCAAGAAGAAGGCGGCCCCGAAGAAGAAGAAGTAGTCGGATTGCGCAGCCTGCTGGGGGGGTGTCCCCCCAGCCGCACTGATTCGATTGGATTATCATGGTGTGCTGTTTGAGAAAGAGCATGAGATGGTGATTGCCGCCTGCGAGCTGTCGATTTCGAACAGGGGCCGGCCGACGAGCTAGCCGCCTGACCCGCCTTTCTCCCCTGAGCCCTGTGTGTCCCAGTAGTCCCAAATGCCTTGCCTGTCCTTCCTTTCCTGCCTTTCCTGTGTTATCTTTTCCATGGGCGTCTTCCCGAGGCGCCTTGTCGGTGTGGCCGTAGCCGCCACGGGGGCGAGTCATGGGATTTCCTGGAGTGGATTACCTCGAGATTGAAGCCGAGTATACGGAGGAGGAACGCCTCATCCGTGATACAGTTCGGGATTTCGTCGAGACCGAGGTGCTCCCGATCATCGAGCGGCACAACCGGGAGGGGACCTTTCCGCGAGAGCTCATCCCGCGCCTTGGCGCGCTCGGGCTCCTGGGGGCGAATCTGCAAGGGTACGGGTGTCCCGGGGTCAGCAGCACGGGCTACGGACTCATCATGCAGGAGCTGGAACGAGGCGACAGTGGGATCCGGAGCTTTGCCTCGGTGCAGGGGGCCCTGGTGATGTACCCGATCCTGACGTATGGGTCGGAGGCACAGCGGCAACGGTGGCTGCCGGCACTGGCGAGGGGAGAGCGGATTGGCTGCTTTGCGTTGACCGAACCGGACTCCGGGTCGGACCCGGCGGGGATGGTGACGAAGGCCGTGCGGCAAGGAGATGCGTATCTCCTGAACGGTGTCAAGATGTGGATTACGAATGGCTCGATCGCCGACATGGCGGTGGTCTGGGCTCGGGCCGAGGATGAGATCTGCGGCTTTCTCGTCGAGCGAGGGACACCGGGCCTGAGCGTGCGGGACGTCCACGGAAAGCTTTCCCTCCGGGCTTCGATCACCTCTGAATTGAGCTTCACGGATTGTCGCATTTCCGCAGATCAGGCCCTGCCCGGAGCGGTCGGATTGAAGACGGCCCTCAGCTGCCTGACCCAGGCCCGGTACGGGATCGTGTGGGGAAGCATGGGCGCCGCCATGGCGTGCTACGACTGCGCACTCCGGTATGCGAAGCAGCGGATCCAGTTTGGCCGGCCGATTGCATCCTTTCAGCTGGTCCAGGAGAAGCTGGTCTCCATGCTGAATGAGATCACCCTCGGCCAGCTCCTCTGCGTCCAGCTCGCTCGGCTGAAGGACCGTGGACGGCTGCGCCACCAGCAGGTGTCCCTGGCCAAGCGGAATAACGTTTCGGCTGCCCTGCGCGTGGCCCGGATGGCACGGGAGATCCTCGGGGCGGCGGGGATTGTGGATGAGTATCCGGTCTTTCGGCACCTGTGCAATCTCGAGACGGTCTATACCTATGAGGGGACTCACGACATCCAGACCTTAGTGGTCGGCCGTGACATTACTGGTCATGCAGCCTTTGCGTAAGCGCGGGCCGTGTGGGCCTTTACTGGGTTGGGGCCTTGTGTTAGTGATGAGATGAGGCGTGTGCACGATGGAGCGGCGGTGGGCGAGCACGGCGATTGTGGCACTGCTGCTGGGTAGCGGTGTCCAAGAGGCTGAAGCGGCGCCTCCCGCGGCATCGCCACCTGGCGTGGCAATCCGGCAAATCCGGATGGTGGAAACGCGCTCGGGGGATCGCCTGTGGGAGGTTGAGGCGGAGCGTGCGGAGGTGTTCGAGGATCGAGGTGTCACCGTCTTGCATCGTGGGGCCGACCAGGTTCGGATTGTCATCTTTGGTCGGGATGATCAGCTGATCGCTCTTGCGGACCGCGTCACGGTAGATATGAAGACCAAGGACCTCATGATGGAAGGCGATGTGGGAGCGCAATCGACGCAGGGGGTTCAGCTCTTCTCCTCAACGCTCCGCTGGGATGCCGAGGAGAGCAAGCTGAGGACCGAAGATCCCGTCCTCATTCTCCGAGAGGGCATGCGCATCCAGGGTCGGGGGATGGTGGCTGACACAGTCCTGGACAGGATCACGATCCGCACGCGCATTTCCTCGCACATTCGCATGCCGGCCGAGGTTCAGCGATGATGCGCTATGGGAGGCTCAGGGCAGTCGGGGTTGTGTTGAGCTTGATCGGCTCTGCCGGCGCCGGTCTGTCGATCGCCGAGGCCGGGTCTCCTTTGGGACCGCCTCCGCCAGGACCGTCGCAGCCAGCCGCGTCAGGCGTCACCTCCGGGCGGGCACCGACCACGATCACCGCGGATCGTCTCGAGGTGGACCGGAAGGTTCACCGGGCGGTCTACAGTGGGAATGTCGTCCTGCACAACGAGCGAATGACGGTCACCGCGGATCGGATGGACTTTCTCTTCGACGACCGGATGGAAAATGTCACGATGATGATTGCCGAGGGGAAGGTGCGAATCGAACAGGCGGATGGTTCCCGCGCTGTGTCGGAGAAAGCCACGTACTACGTGGAGGAAGAGCGCGTGGTCCTGGAAGGTCGTCCACGGGCATGGCGGGATGACAGCGTCGTGACGGGTTCCCGCATGACCATGTATCTCCGGGAAGACCGTCAGGTCGTCGAGGCGGGGGAGCAAGAACGCGTGCAAGCCGTTATCTATCCCACCCAGACGACACCATCGGCCCAATGAGTGCCTGGGGTGAGAGGGTACCGAGAGCGAAAGGGGGGGGATGGTTACTACGAGAGAGCCGACGTTGCGCGCCGAAGGCCTCGAGAAATCCTTCCGGGGTCGCCGAGTTGTTGCCGAGGTTTCGTTCGAGGTCCGGGCTGGAGAGATCGTCGGCCTGCTGGGACCCAACGGGGCCGGCAAGACCACCACCTTCTATATGGTGCTCGGTCTCTTGCGGCCCGATGCGGGCCGGGTGTTCCTGGGCGGCACAGACATCACTCGGTTGCCCGTGTACCAGCGAGCACGACGGGGGCTTGGGTTCCTCCCCCAGGAGGCTTCCGTCTTTCGGAAGTTAACAGTCAAGGAGAATTTACAGGCGATTCTTGAAGTCATGGACCTGACAGACGTGGAGCGTGCGAAAAAGCTCGATGACCTCCTCCATGAGGTCAACATCGCCCACCTGGCCCAGAGCAAGGCCTACACGCTGTCCGGTGGTGAGCGGCGCCGGACGGAGATTGCCCGATCCCTGGTGACCTCCCCGGCCTTCGTCCTCATGGACGAGCCCTTCGCCGGTATCGACCCGATCGCCGTATACGACATCCAGGCAATGATTGCCCAGCTGAAAACGAGGGGAATCGGAGTCTTGATTACGGACCATAACGTCCGGGAGACACTCCAGATCGTTGACCGGGCCTACATCATCCACAATGGCAAAGTGCTGCTGTCCGGCACGGCCGAGGAGCTTGCGGTAAATGAGCAGGCCCGGGCCGTCTATCTGGGCGAGCGCTTTAGCCTGTAGGACACACGAATGGCCCTTGAGATGCGTCTCAGCCTTCGGCAAGCTCAGCGGATGATCATGACCCAGTCGCTGCAACAGGCGATTGGCCTGCTGCAGTTGAACCGGCTGGAGCTCATCCAAGTGATTCATCAACAGATGGAGGAGAACCCGATTCTCGAAGAGGAAATGTCCGAGGTCGGAGACGAATCCAGTACCGCTGCTGCGGATGAGGAGAAACCGGAGGAGAAACCGGCGGAGGACCGCCTCTCCGAATTCGATTGGGAAAGCTACTTTTCGGAGAGCGCGGACTTCCGGCGCGAGTTTCCCCGGGAGGAGGTCGAACACTGGTCACCCGAGGAACGGATGACGCGCCCGCGCACCTTGGCTGACCATCTGCAATTCCAACTGCATCTCTCCGTATCGGATCCCGCCCTCACCCATTGGGCACACGTCATCATCGGAAGCCTCGACGAGAACGGGTATCTTCCCTTCTCCCTCGAGGAGCTCCCGGAGGCAGCCCCGAAAGACGCTCCAGTGATCGCGGAGGCCTTGCAGATCGTTCAGGGGTTCGATCCGACAGGGGTGGCCGCGCGCGACCTGCGCGAGTGCTTGTTGCTGCAGCTCGCCGCCTTCGGCGATGAGGCGTCTCTGGCGCGCACGATTATCGAGGAGCACCTGGCCGACCTCGAAGGGCATCATCTCCAGCGCATCGCTGATAAGCTGAAGGTTCCCGTCCAGGCCATTCAGGAGGCGATCATGCTGATTTGTTCGCTGGAGCCCAAGCCTGGACGGACATACAGCAGTGAGGAGCCACGCTATATCACCCCCGATGTGTATCTCTTAAAGGTGGACGACCGGTTTATTGTGGTCCTGAACGAAGACGGTCTGCCCCGGCTCAAGGTCAGCGCCTATTACCGTCAACTCGTCGGGGCGGGCCGGTCGGCCTCAAAAGAGACGCGGGAGTATGTCGAGGGCAAGATGCGGTCTGCCCTCTGGCTGATCCGAAGCATCGAACAGCGTCAGCGGACGCTCTACCGGGTGACTGAGAGCATCGCCAAGTTCCAGTGTGAATTTCTGGAGCAGGGTATTAGCGCCATGCGACCGCTGACGCTGAAGGAGGTGGCCGAAGACATTGAGATGCACGAGTCCACCATTAGCCGGGTGACGACCAACAAGTATGTCCACACTCCGCAGGGCCTGTTCGAGCTCAAGTATTTCTTCCACCGGGGCGTCCAGGCCAGCGATGGCGAATCGGTTTCCTCTCTGACGGTGAAGGACCTGGTTCGGAAACTGCTGACAGCGGAGGATTCGGGAAAACCCCTGAGCGACCAGAAGATTGTCGAGGTCTTGCGCCGCCAAGGGATCGAAATTGCCCGACGGACCGTTGCCAAATACCGCAGTCAATTGAAGATCCCTTCTTCAAGTAAACGACGCCGATTTTGATGGAACTCCCTGGGGCGGTGATGCCGGCACAGCGCATTCACCTTGTTGGCTGGAGAAGGGGACCATGCAAATCCTCCTCACCGGACGCAACCTCGAGATCACCCCGGCCCTTCGGGAATATGCGGAAGAGAAGGTCGGTCGTCTGACGAAGTATCTGGAAGCGATTACCTCAGCGCACGTTGTCCTCTCTGTGGAAAAGTACCGACAGATCGCCGAGGTGACCCTCGCGGTGCGTGATCTCACCATTCGGGCTGAGGAGAGCACGGAGGACCTCTATTCCTCGATCGACTTGGTGGTCGAAAAGCTGGAGCGCCAGGTTCAGCGGTACAAGGGAAAAATCATGCGCCAGGGAACCCGGGTGAGTTGGCGGGGTGCCGTGGAGCATCGAGAGCCGGTTGGACCGGCAGGAGAGAGGCCGCTCGTCGTCAAGACGAAACGCTTTGCCGTCAAGCCCTCGACAGTGGACGAGGCGCTCCTTCAGATGGATCTACTCGGCCACAGCTTCTTCGTCTTCCGGAACGCCAGGACTGGGGAGGTGAACATCCTCTACCGGCGTCGTGATGGCCACTACGGACTGATCGAGCCTGAGGGCTGAGGGAGCGGTGCGCCTGTTTGCACATGGAGGCCCATGGAGTTTGTCATCGTCACGGGGATGTCAGGCGCCGGGAAGAGCCACGCCAGCAAGGCCCTGGAGGACCAGGGGTTTTTCTGCATCGATAATTTGCCTCCGACCCTGATCCCGACGGTGGCCGAGCTGTGCGGCCAGTCCGAAAAGCGTATCGAGCGCGTGGCACTGGTGGTCGATGTTCGGGAGGGCACCTTCCTCTCCCAGCTGGGGGGTGCCCTGGAGCACCTCAAGACCCAGGGGCACCGCGTTCGAGTGCTCTTCCTCGATGCCAGGGACGACCACCTGCTTCGACGCTTCAGCGAGACCCGGCGCCCCCACCCCTTGTCACCGGCGGGGGCGGTGGCGACAGGGATTGCCCTTGAGCGCGAGCGGCTTGCCGAGCTCAAGGAGCAGGCAGATCTTGTCCTCGACACGAGCGAAACCAACGTTCATGAGCTGCGCCGAATCCTGAAGGCGGCATTCTGCGAAGGGACCGTTGCCATGGCGGTGACCCTTGTCTCTTTCGGGTACCGCTACGGCATTCCGGCCGACGCAGACATGCTCTTTGATCTGAGGTGCCTGCCCAACCCACACTTTTGGGTCGACCTGCAACCCCTGCCGGGCACCGATCCGCGGATTCTCGCCTTCCTGCTCGAACGGCCCGAGGCCAAGAGATTCCTCAATCGCCTCGTAGACTTCCTCCAGTTCGTGCTCCCCTATTACCTCGGCGAGGGAAAGTCCTACCTGACCATCGCCCTCGGGTGTACCGGGGGTCGCCACCGATCTGTGGCCGCCGCGGAACACCTTGCTGAAGTCCTGCGGGCACTTGGCCACAGTATTGCAATTCGACACCGGGATTTGGGTGGAGAATAGGGGAACAGAGGACACCTCCCCTTCCCGGCGCACATGGCGTGCACGGCCGGGGACAGTCCGGGGGAAGGCCTGCGAAAAATCACCAGGAACCCTGAATTCTCAATGGGTTGCGGCTTGACACTGAGGGGACCATTTGTTACGGTAAAACGGCGATTGCTCATGAAGGGAGGCCGGCCACTGCCGGCCGGGCGAGTCATGCATGGCATTGGACAAGCGTAAAGCGGTCGAGAGCGCACTGGCGTACGTCCAGCATGGCAAGCTCGACCGAGCCATTGCTGAGTACCAGGCTATCCTCAAGGTCGATCCCTCCGATTTGACCCTCCTCAATACCGTCGGGGACCTCTACGCCCGGACCGGTAATAAGGCCGAGGCTATCAAGCATTATATGAGGCTCGGGGAGGCCTATCGCTCCGACGGGCTTAGCCTCAAGGCCATCGCGGTCTATAAGAAGATCTTGAAGCTTGATCCGGAGTATACGGATGCCTACATGGCGTGCACCGATCTCTATGCCGAGGAGGGGCTCGTTGGCGAAGCCCGCATGCAACTGGTGGGGCTGGCCGACCGGTATCTGAAGGCGGAGAATACGGCCCGCGCACTCGAGATCTACCGAAAGATCGTGAGCATGGATCCGGGTAACGTAACGGTGGCTACACGGTTCGCCGAGCTACTTGCCCGCGGGGGGATGAGGGGCGACGCGGAGGCCCAGTTCCTTCGGATCGGTCAGCAGTGCCTCCCCCGACAGCCGACTGAGGCGACCCGCTTCTTCAAACGAGCCCTGCAGCTCAATCCTAAATCCTTCACCGCTCGCCTGGGGTTGGCCCGCGCCCAGGCCTTGGGGGGAGCCGTCCAGGAGGCGACGGAGGCACTGGAGCGGGCCAAGGAGTCGGCGGGAACGACAACAGAAAACTGGGTCGGCCTGGGAGAGGCCCTCGAGGAGGTTGGCCAGTCGGCCCAGGCCGAGGGGTGTTACCAGAAGGCGATAGAACTCGACCCAGCTTCCCCCAAGGCCCACCTGATTCTCGCGGGATATTACTTCCGGCAGGAACGTCCCTCCCAGGGTGCCCGGCAGCTGGCGGCTGCCGTGGCCCAGGTCTCTGGTGAGGGCCTGGCAGAGGTCCACGAGGTACTGGAGGAGCACCTTCGGCAAACCCCGGATGAGATCGAGCTTCACCGAGTGGTTGTCGCTTGCCTGGAACGCCAGGAGGCGAAAGAAAAGATGGTCGATGCCATCCGGACCCTGGTGGACCGCCTGGAGGGCCTCGGGAGACCGGCGGACGCCTTGAGCGAACTGCATCGGCTGGCCCTTGCGTGCCCGGAGGACACGACCATTGCCGAGCGGATTGGCCTCCTCGAAGAGCGACTGGCTGAGGGGGAGGCGGCCTCCCGTGCAGCCTCCGTTGCATCTCCTCCTTCGGTGGTTGAGGCGGAGGTGGTGGAGGCAGATGCCGCGAGTATTGAGACGGTTCCGACCGTGGACGAGGCGGTCGAGGAGATCGGGGTGGCTGCAAGCCCGGATGAGACAGCGGAGGGGGTGGAGGAAGCGATGTCTGTCCCCCCCGAGAGTTGGGCGGTCGAAGAGGTGGCCGCTACTCTCGAAGAGGCTCCAGCGGTTATCGAGCCGGAACTCGAGGGGGATGCCGAGGTTGGGAGTCCGGAGCGGACCGCAGGATTCGCCGCGACCGAAGAGGCCCCCCCTGAGGTCTGGATGGCGCCCGACGCGCCGGCATCCGTTGAGGGGGCCCAGCCAGAGGAATCCGTCGCCTTCGAGGTCGAGGGGGTGGATCTCGATGACCTTGTCGAGTCGGGCCTGTCAGTTCCTCAGGCGTCGGCGGAAGAGGGGATGACGACCCTTTCACTGGAGGAGCCAACCCCGGTTCAACCTGACACCGGTTCCCCGGCGGCGGAGACGGCGATTTCGGAGCGTCTTCCGGAACCCTCGGTCGATTTTGAGGACCTGGCAGATGCGGAGATCCCGATTGTTTCGGTCGGGGAAGCCCCCCCCGCTCCCCGGCCCGAGAGGGCAGGTGCGGAGGACCGGGAAGCGGAGGAGCAGGTTGCCGAGGCTGAGGTCTACTGGAAGTACGGACTCGGTGACAAGGCAGTTGAGCGGCTTCAAATGGTTCTCCAGCGGTTCCCGGACTCGATCCGGGGCCGCCGGACACTCTTTCGGATTCAGCGGGATCGGGGGGAGCGTTCGCAAGCCGTTGCGAACGGGATTCACCTGGCCGAACGCCTGTTCCAGCAGGGGGCGATGGGAGAAGCAGAGTCCGTTGTGGACGAGTTGGAACGCCTGATGCCCGGGGATCTGCGCGTGGAGGAGTTGCGGGGTCGTTTACGGCGGGGAGCGGAGGTGAGCCAGCGAGAGGTGGGAATCGGCGCCGAAGGTGGCGAGGCACCGGAGGCGCTGTTCAGTGCGGTAGATCTCGCCGAGGTCGATGCGCATCTGACTCTAGGGGGGCGCAGCGCAACGCCGGGAGGGTCGATGGTCAGCAGGGCTGGTGCTCTTCAAGAGGGACCGGAGCCTGAGGGGTTTGTGGACCTGTCGGGCGAGTTAGCCCGCGAGGCCGGCGAGTTTTTGAGTGACTTGGTCGAGGAGCTCCATCAAGGGGCAGCCACCGAAGTAAGCCCGGGCGATTTCGAGACACACTATAACCTCGGGATCGCCTACCGGGAGATGGAGCTGTATGATGAGGCGATCGTTGCCTTTCGTCGGGCTGCCGGCGACCCACAGCTTCGGGTCGCGTGCAGCGGACTTCTGGGCCTCTGTTTACTCGCCAAAGGGCAACCGGAGCAAGCGGTGGAGGAGCTGAAGCAAGGGCTGGCCTTGGCCACAGGACCGGGGGATGCACGGTGGGGGCTCCTCTACGATCTCGCAACGCTGTACGAAGCGATGGAGGACTGGCCGAGCGCCATCGAGGCCCTGAGTCAGGTCCAACAAGAAGCCCCACGATTCCGGGACGTACGGACCAGAATCCGAGACCTGCGCAGGCGGATCAAGGGATGATCCCTTCTTCCCCGAGCGGCGCCTCTATTGATCCCGCTGCGGTCGCAGAATGGTCGGCGCAGTCGAGGGGTGCGCATCGACATCAGCCGGCGTCGCCGAGAGACCGCGGGATTTACCTCGGTGCATGTGGGCGTTCTCCTTCCCAAGAGGTGAGCTGGAGCAGGGACTCACACTGCCCACGCGGAGGATCCGAGTGGCATCGGTGCGCCGGGGCGGTGTCGGCTGATCGCGGATCCCACAGCTGGGCCGTGGTGCAAGCTCCCTCGGATGTACGGGCGGACGCGTGAATCTCCCCAACACCTTGACATTGATCCGTATCTTTCTGGTGCCATTTGTCATGGTGTTTCTCATCGCCCCTGATCGTCCGTCGAATTACCCGGCTTTGATCGTGTTTCTGGCGGCGGTGTTAACGGATTTGCTGGATGGGCATATTGCTCGGCGCACCCGTCAGGTTACCACCCTGGGGAAGCTGCTTGATCCCATCGCGGATAAACTGTTGATTGCTTCTGCCCTCGTCTCCCTGGTGCAGGTCGGACGTGTTCCTGCGTGGATGGTGGTCCTGGTGGTCGGGCGAGATTTGGCGGTAACCGGTCTCCGGGGGATTGCCGCTTCTCGAGGGATTATCATCGCGGCTTCCGAGTGGGGAAAGCTCAAGATGGGCGCTGAGGTTCTGGCAATATCGCTGTTGATCCTCAACGCGGACTTTTTCCGGGTTGCTGTGATCTCGGCGAATCTCGGGCATCTTTCTCTGGGAGTGGCCGTGTGCCTTGGGATTGCTTCCGGCATGGATTATTTCCACAAGTTCTGGCACAGAGTGAACGTGGGCCCATGAGGCGACACGGCATACAGGAAGGACGCGCGTGGCGCTGATCGTACAGAAATACGGTGGGACCTCGGTTGTAGATGTGGAGCGCATCCGGGCAGTGGCCCGACGGGTCGTGGAGACCAGGGCAGCGGGTCATAGCGTGGTGGTCGTCGTCTCGGCCATGGCAGGAGAAACGGACCGGCTCATCAAGCTTGCCTCTCAGGTTATGGAGCATCCAAACGAGCGAGAGTTGGACGTCATCCTTGCGACGGGAGAGCAAATTTCGATTGGCCTCTTATCGTTGGCAATCCAATCCCTGGGTTTTCGGGCTCGCTCGTTTACCGGGACCCAGGCGCGGATCCTCACAGACAACGTCCATGCCCAGGCTCGGATCCTGAGGGTTGACATTGACCGGGTTCGGCAGGCGCTTGATCAGGGTGAGGTGGCGATCGTTGCGGGGTTCCAGGGGGTCAACGCCGAGGATGAAGTCACCACGCTCGGCCGGGGGGGTTCCGACCTGACGGCGGTGGCCATTGCCGCGGCGCTTGCGGCAAATGTGTGCGAGATTTACACGGATGTTGATGGCATCTATACGGCCGATCCAAACGTGGTACCGGACGCTCGGAAGCTCCCACGAATTTCCTACGAAGAGATGCTGGAACTCGCCAGCCTGGGGGCGAAGATTCTCCAGACGCGTTCGGTGGAGTACGCGATGAACTACCAAGTCTCCATCCACGTCCGATCGACCTTCAACCGTACTGCGGGCACCCTGGTGGTCCGGGAGGACGCCGAGATGGAAAAGGTGGAAGTGTCGGGCATCACGTTTAACAAGAACGAGGCCAAAATCACCATTACGCGGGTTGTGGATCGTCCGGGAATCGCGGCGAAGCTCTTCGGCCGAGTGGCAGAGGCCAATGTGGTGGTCGACATGATTGTGCAGAATGTCAGTCAGGATGGGTACACCGACATCTCCTTCACCGTTCCGCGATCCGACTTCGACAAAACGGTGCGGCTGGTTGAGGAGGTTGCGAAGGAGATCGAGGCTGGCCAGGTCCTGGGCCTCGAGCGGATTGCGAAGCTCTCGATCGTCGGAGTCGGCATGCGAACCCATTCAGGAGTCGCCGCACGGATGTTCGCCGCTCTCGCGCAGGAAGGGATCAACATCATGATGATCAGCACCTCCGAGATCAAGGTCTCGTGCATCATCGATGAGAAGTACGCCGAGCTGGCGGCCCGCGTGCTGCATGATACCTTCCAACTCGGGCAGCGTGCGGTTGGTCAGGAGGCCTAGCGTGATCTTGAAGACCTTTGGGACCGCAGAGGTCCTCCTGCTAACGGTGGTGGGAGCGGTGGCGTTGGGATGGGGTGGGGTGGAGCTGGTCCGCACGGGCGGGGGGACCCGCTGGT
>JBHIAD010000021.1:0-15987 GCA_046758405.1 Methylomirabilales bacterium (SeqCode) | reverse complement strand
CGGTGGGGGCCACGGGCCTCATGCAGGCGGTCTTCGCCCTCTGGCAGCTCCAGGGGACGATCGGCAAGCACTTCGGGAGCGATATGCTCCAGGTCCCCGCGGCCCGCCGGGGCCTCATTCACAGCCACGCCGGGACCGGGACCTACGTGACCGTGACCATCCTGGAGAAGGAGTAAGGAGGAGCGATGGCGGGAGGGGGGCGGAAGCGGGAGACACCCAAGACGCGGCATCCGGGCAAGGGGCGCAAGCCGATCCGGGTCTACCCGGAGCAGGGCACGCTTCCGGAGACCGAGGAGGGGACTGTGCTTTTTAATGTCCCCTTCCCCGAGGACCTGCAGGACCTGAAGCGCATGGCTCCCATTATCATCCGGCAGCCTTATCACATTGATTATATCCATTCCTACGGCCAGGATTCTCCCTTCTTCGCCGGGTTGGCCAATCGAAAGCTGCTGGGGACCGTCTGCACCGCCTGCGGCTACAAATACGCCACGCCGAAGCGACACTGCATGGAGTGCGGGAACGAGTGCGACTGGTTCGAGCTGCCTCAGGAGGGGCGGGTCCACACCTTCACGGTCTGCCATTTCGGGAGCGAGGAGTTCCTGAAGGAGACGCCCTTCGCCCTGGCCCTCATCGAGTTTGCGGGGGTGAACACCCTGTTCCTCACCCGCCTGGTGGGCCTGGACCCGGCCGACGCGTCGCTTCATTGGGTGGGGATGAAGGTTCGGGCGCGCTTCCGGCGTCTGAGCAAGTTCAAGCCGACGGATGTGTATTTCGTGCCGGCCGAGGGGGCCCCGGCCCACTGAGGCCGGGCAGGGGCGATGGATTTCGAACTGACTGAGGCCCAGCGCATCCTCCAGGAGACGGTCCGGGACTTCTGCGCCCAAGAGATCATCCCGGTGGCGGGGGAGTACGACCGGAAAGAAGAGTTCCCCTGGCCCATCGTGCGGCGGCTCGCCGAATTGGGCCTCCTGGGGACCCTGGTCCCGCCCGAGTACGGGGGGGCGGGCCTCGACTACGTCTCCTATGCCCTGGTCCTCGAGGAGCTGGGACGGGCGGACGGGTCAGTCACGCTGACGGTGGAATCCCACAACTCCCTGGCGGTCAATCACATCCTCCTCTCCGGGACGGAGGTTCAGAAGCGGAGGTACCTCCCCCCACTGGCCCGGGGGGAGGTCCTGGGGGCCTGGGCCCTCACTGAGCCCGGCTCCGGGAGCGACGCCTCCGCCATGCAGGCGATGGCTGTTTGGCGAAACGGCCGCTACGTCCTGAACGGAACCAAGAACTTCATCACCCAGGGGTCCGTGGCCGGGACCTACGTGGTCATGGCCGTCACCGACCCTGCCGAAGACCGCCAGGGCGTCTCGGCCTTCATCCTGGAGAAGGGGATGCGGGGGCTCAGCGCCGGGAAAAAGGAGCGGAAGCTGGGCCTGCGGGCCTCCGACACTAGCCAGGTCATCCTCGAGAACGTGAAGGTGCCAGCCGAGAACCTGCTGGGCGAGGAGGGGCACGCCTTCCAGGATGTCCTTCAGGTCCTGGATGGGGGCCGGATCGGCATCGCCGCCAT
This sequence comes from Methylomirabilales bacterium (SeqCode), assembly GCA_046758405.1. Lineage (GTDB taxonomy): Bacteria > Methylomirabilota > Methylomirabilia > Methylomirabilales > CSP1-5 > JBHIAD01. Next base: position 14,423 of record JBHIAD010000021.1, on the reverse strand, counting down.
GGCGGTGGGCCTGGCCCGGGGTGCCCTGGAGGAGAGCCTGGCCTACGCCAAGCAGCGGGTCCAGTTCGGCAAGCCCATCGCGGGGCACCAGGCCATCCAGTTCAAGCTGGCCGACATGGCCACGGAAGTTGAAGCCGCCCGGCTCCTCACCTGGCGGGCCGCGGCCGCCCTGGACCAGGGAAAGCGGGTCACCAAGCTCGCCTCCATGGCCAAGCTCTTTGCGGCCGAGGTGGGGATGCGGGCAGCCACGGCGGCGGTCCAGATCCACGGCGGCTACGGCTACCTTTGCGACTATCCGGTGGAGCGCTACTTCCGGGACGTGAAGCTGTGCGAGATCGGGGAGGGAACCTCCGAGATCCAACGCCTCATCATCACCCGGGAAATCCTTGGACGGGAGTTCGTGTAACCGACGGGGGCCTCCGTGGTAGGGAGTGGGCCTACACACCCCGTCTCGCGGCTGCAGGGGCACGTCCCGGTGAACCTCGTGGAGCAGGTCCGCAGCGGCAACTTTCGGGCCATGGCCCGGCTGATGTCCCTCATCGAGGAGGGATCGGCCGACGCAACGGCCGCCCTGCGGGCGCTGTACCCCTTCACCGGCAGCGCGTATCTCCTGGGGATTACCGGCCCACCCAGCTCCGGAAAGAGCACGCTGGTCGACCGACTGACCGAGGCGTTCCGCCGGCAGGGCCTGACCATCGGGATCGTGGCCGTGGACCCGACCAGCCCTTTCAGCGGTGGCGCCATTCTCGCGGATCGGATCCGCATGCAGCGTCACAGCCTCGATGCCGGGGTGTTCATCCGAAGCATGGCCACCCGCGGACAACTCGGAGGGCTGGCCAAGGCGACCCACGATGTGGTCCAGGTGTTGGATGCTGCCGGGAAGGAGATCATCTTGATCGAGACGGTCGGGGTGGGACAGGACGAAGTAGAGGTGGCGAAGACGGCCCACACCACCATCGTGGTCACCGTACCGGGCCTCGGGGATGACATCCAGGCCATCAAGGCCGGGCTCCTGGAGGTGGCGGACCTGTTCGTGGTGAACAAGGCTGATCGCGAAGGGGCCGACCAGACTGTGCAGGAACTGCAAACGATGCTCGCGCTGGGGTCCGCTCCTCGACCCTGGACTCCGCCGATCGTGAAGGCCATTGCCACCACGGGGACTGGGCTGGATGACCTGGTCACCCAAATCCGGGCGCATGAGGCCTACTTGCGTCAACCGGATCACCGGCGGGAGCGGGAGCGCGCTCGCTGTCGGTCGCTCATCCTGACACTCCTGCAAGAGATGCTCGCTCACGAAGCACTCAGCCGCGTCAGCAACTCGCCAACCTGGGAAGATCAATTGGACGCTGTGGTGGAGCGCCGGCTGGACCCATACCAAGCCGCCGAGAATCTTCTCCATGACCCATAGGGGGGACCAGGCCCGGACAGTCTCGATGCTGGATCGCCTCCGCACGTCCGCACTGATCGCCGAAGGGGCCATGGCCACGGAGCTCTACAGACGCGGCCTGCGGCCCCAGTCGCTTGCAGTCGCGTGGAATCTGGTGTTTCCAGAGCGGGTGTGGGCCATTCATGCGGCCTATGTGAGCGTAGGTGTGGAGGTTCTCAAGAGCAATACCTTCGGGGCAAATCGTTTGCAGCTCGAAGGCTACGGTGCAGGTAAGTGGGTCAAGGACGTGAACCGGGCCGGGGTGGAGATCGCCCGACGGGCCCTTCCTCCTCGGGGATACCTTGCGGGGGCTGTCGGACCTGCCGGCACCTTTCCCTTTCCCCGCCATCGCTCACATCGCCGAACCCTTGCAATCGTCTACGCGGAGCAGTGTAGCGCACTGCTCGAATCCGGGGTTGATCTCCTGTTGCTGGAGACGCAGGTGCAGTTGCGGGAGGCGCTGCTGGCGGCCCGGCTGGCCCGTCGGCTCTCCTCCGTTCCGCTTGCGGTGAGCTGCGTGTTCCAGGCGCGTGGAGGCGAGCTCCTCACTGCCGATGGATTCTCTCCCGGTCGAGCTGCCCAGGCCCTGGCTGACAGCGGGGCTGACATCGTCGGATGCAACTGCCTCCCCTTTCCCGAAGCGATCCGTGCGCTCCGCCAGATGCGAAGGGCAGTCCAAATCCCGTGCCTGGCGATGCCGAGTGCCGGATACCCCAAGCGGGGAAGAAGGGGGTATCGTTACCCTCTGACAGTCTCGAAAGCGGCACGGGGCTATACCGCCCTCGCCGCGGCGGGGACGCGATTGATCGGTGGCTGCTGTGGCATGGCGCCGCGCCACCTGGCGACACTTTCCACAATCCTCCAAGGGACGGATCGATCGTAATCTCCCGATGGGACCGATCTTCTTGATAACGCGCGACGTCATTTTTTGCTTGACATCGCCAAAGCAAATCCCTATCCTCCCGAGCTTGTGTGTCCAAAAGCAAAGGAGGTGATAGCAACATGGCCAAGGACAACGGCAGGGGAGCCAAGCTCGCCTCGCGCGAGGTGAAGCAGCAACACGCTCCCATCTACACCTGCCCCGGTGACGGGGCGAAGATGGTGTGGGTGAACTATATCGGGGGACAGGGAAGGGGGCGAAGCGCACTACGGTGTGAGAAGTGCGGAACGATTCGATTCCGTAACGAGCTCTAATACATGAGCCGATGGGAGGGGGGCATCTGCCCCCCTCCCGGTTGTCTCACCCGCAACTCCCGGCCTGGACCCTCCTCCTGGCTTTTCCCCGGTGGCATCCCGCAAGGACTGGACTGGAACGACAGCGCTGGCGCCTTTCCACAGATGCCCTTCTGAAGGAGGCGACCGATGGAGCCCTCGCCCCCCTCTCAGCAAGAAATCCTGGGCCGTGTGGAAAAGCTTCAGGAGCGCATCCAGGAGCGTAATCTGGATGCCGCCTTCATCCTCCAGAATGCGGACCTGTTCTACTTCACCGGCACGGTCCAGGACGGCCTCCTCGCGGTTCCCGCGACCGGGGAGCCACGGTTCTTCGTCCGTCGGAGTGTGGAGCGAGCCCGTGCAACCTCCGTGCTCCCCGGTATCGTTCCCTACCGCTCCTTCAGCGACCTCCCGGACCTCTTCAAAAAGGAGGGACTCGGCACTCCGCAGCGCATCGGGCTCGAGATGGATGTTCTTCCTGTCCTCTTTCTACACCGGCTCGAGCGCGCCTTTCCCGGCGCCTGGTTCAGCGACCTTTCTCTCGCCGTCCGCCAGATTCGAATGCAAAAAAGTGCTTACGAAGTCGAGCAGATGCGGAGGGCGGCCGATCTGGCGGAGAGGATGGTGCAGGCGGTCCCTCGCCTGGCCCGCGTCGGAATGAGCGAGATGGAGCTCGAGGGAGCTGTCTATGCCGTCGCGCGTGCTGCCGGGCACCACGGTCCCATCCGCCGGCGCACCTTCAAACAGGAGGGATTCGTGGGCATGCTCCTGAGTGGCGAGCGGGCTCTGGTTCCGTCCTTCCTGGATGCCCCAACGCCCGGGTCCGGCCCGGGTCCCGCCATTGGATATGGAGCAGGGTTCAGGAAGCTGACCCGGGGGGATATTTTGCTGGTGGACATGGTTGGACATTGGAACGGCTATTTAGCCGACCAAACACGGACCTTATGCCTTGAAGAGATTGATGCTGATTTGGCAGAGACTTATAATGTTGCAGTAGAGATCTTGGTTGAATGTTCTCACGCTCTGAGGCCAGGAATCGCGGCGGGGGAAATCTATGCGATCGGCGAACGAATCGCCATACGGCATGGGCTCCGAGAGGGTTACATGAACTATGGGAGTGCTCAGGTCGCTTACATCGGCCATGGAGTCGGAATCGAGATTGACGAGATGCCCTTCCTTCTGCGTGGAGATACCACCCCTCTTGCAGTGGGAATGACCCTTGCGGTGGAACCGAAGCTTGCGATACCGGGGCGAGGCGTTGTCGGGGTGGAAGATACCTTTCTGGTAACTGGCGCCGGAGGGGAGCGGATTACGTACTCGGACCGGACCCTCAAGCTTGTGAAGGGATAGCCCCCCTCGCCTGGCGGATGGAGGCGATGCCCCAAGAGCCGCCCCGTCCGAGTTCCCCTCAGGCAGTGGCCGAACCTGAATCCGGAGACAATCAGGTATTACGGGCCGAGATCGAGCACCTCAAGGAACAGTTGAAGGAACTCGAGCGCCGGCTCGGCAAGCCGTAATCTCCCTTCTGCTTCCATCCTGCCGGACCCTCCTCAAGCTTTCCAATCCATCGAGTAAAACCTGAAGAATTCTCGTATCTTTGAGACAATACTTGAAATGCTGGTAATCCGATGATCACGTGCGAGACATGCCTGTCCTGATAACGATCAGTCGGTGACGGGAATGGTGTAGAAGCGGCGGCGAGCCCGACCGGTCGGCCGACCTGCAAGCACGGCTTGGGCACTTCCAGGTGAGGGGAGGCAGTTGACAAGGCGAGGGGGATCGCATAGCGTAGCCGATGATTGAGACGAGGAGAGGCCGAGCAGCAGTGAAGGAGGGGGCTCCATGGCGAGCGAGCGGAAGGAGCGGGACCGGGCACTGGAGTTAGCGATCTCTCAAATCGAGAAGCTTTACGGCAAAGGATCTGTGATGCGTCTCGGGACCTCCGGGGCGATGGAGCCAGTTGCGGTGATCCCCACCGGCTCGCTCGAATTGGACGCGGCACTCGGCGTCGGCGGAGTTCCGCGCGGGCGGGTTGTGGAGATTTTCGGTCCCGAGGCTTCTGGAAAGACGACGCTCGCGCTTCACATCATCGCCGAAGCGCAGAAGACCGGTGGGAGCGTGGCCTTCGTGGATGCCGAACATGCCCTCGACCCGAAGTACGCCCAGGCCCTTGGAGTCAATACGGACGATCTGTTGATCTCGCAGCCTGACACAGGAGAACAGGCCCTCGACATCACCGAGGTCCTGGTCCGGAGCGGGGCCATCGATGTGGTCGTGATCGATTCGGTCGCAGCACTCGTTCCTCGAGCGGAGATTGAAGGGGAGATGGGGGATGCGCATGTGGGGTTGCAGGCGCGTCTCATGTCTCAGGCCCTCCGCAAGCTCGCAGCGGCCATCTCCAAGTCGAGGACCTGCGTCATCTTTATCAACCAAATCCGTGAAAAGATTGGGGTGATGTTCGGCAATCCAGAGACGACCACTGGAGGCCGGGCATTGAAATTCTACGCCTCACTGCGCCTCGACATTCGCCGAATCGCCAGTATCAAGGACGGAGAGACCGTCGTGGGGGCTCGGGTCAGGGTCAAGGTCGTGAAAAACAAGCTGGCTCCGCCCTTCCGGAATGCGGAGCTCGATATCCTGTACGGTGAAGGGATCTCACGCTTGGGAAGCCTGCTGGACCTCGCCGCCAAGCACAACTTGATTGAAAAGAGCGGAGCCTGGTACGCCTATAACGGGGACCGGATCGGCCAGGGGAGGGACAACGCGAAGCGGTTCCTTGCCGAAAACCCGGCTGTCGCCGACGAAATTGAAGCCAGGCTCCGAGAGGTCCTCATGATGCCGGCCACGGTGGCGGCCGACCGCTCCTAAGATGGGTCCTGCGATGGAATGGAAGTGTATGGCGAGGATCTATCGGTCTCTGGGGGATTCACATAGATGAGATGATCAGACAGGTAGCGTCCATGGCATGCCTTCCGGTGGGGTGCTTTTTTTGGCGAGGGGCGATGCCCCATGTTGATGACTACATGGGGTGGCGAAGGTCGCGTCGCCTCATCGGAATGCAACTGTAACTGTTGCAAGGGTCCTGTGCACTGTGGCGTATCCCCCCGTGTTCCAACTCGACAATCTGCTTGACTTCCGCGGCGGGTGACCGAACCCGTTACCGGGCTCGCTGGCACCGTTTATGCAAGCCTAGTTAGCGCCGAAGAGTCTCTCGGGTTGGGCCTCAACAGGGGAAGGGCCGATGGAGATTCAAGACCTCCTGAAGACCGCTGTCGAGCGGAAGGCCTCTGACCTTCACATTAAGGTCGGGAGTCCGCCTGTCCTCCGTATCGACGACCGGCTCGTACCGCTCACCGAGAAGCCACGGATCTCGGCGGATGATGCAGTGCGGATTGCCTTCACGCTGATGAACAATCAGCAGCGAGAACGGTTTAAGGAACGGCACGAGGCCGATATCGCTTACAGCGTTCCGGGGCTTGGGCGCTTTCGGGTGAACATCTTTCAGCAGCGCTCCACCGTCGGCTTGGTGCTGCGCGTCATCCCCGTCAAGGTCCAAACGATCTCAGACCTGAACCTTCCCCCGATCATCGAAAAGCTGAGCTTTGAACCCCGGGGCCTTGTCCTCATCACCGGAACCACCGGGAGCGGGAAATCGACAACCCTGGCGGCGATGATCCATCACATCAACACCCAGCACCGGGGTCATATCATCACGATCGAAGACCCCATCGAGTTTTTGCACCGGGACAATCGGTGCCTAGTGAACCAGCGTGAAATCGGCATGGACACTGAATCCTTTGCTGGGGCACTGCGCGCCGCGCTGCGACAGGATCCCGACGTGATTCTCGTGGGCGAGATGCGGGACTTCGAGACCATTTCAACCGCCCTGTTGGCGGCGGAGACGGGACATCTGGTCCTCAGTACCCTCCACACGGTGGATGCGGCCGAGACGATCAACCGGATCATCGCCGTTTACCCTCCCTATCAACAGAAACAGGTCCGCCTACAGGTGGCCGCCGTTCTCAAGGGGATTGTCTCGCAACGGCTAGTCCCACGAGCGGACGGTCGGGGACGTGTCCCCGCCGTCGAGGTCATGGTCAGCACGGCGACGATTCGCGAGTGCATTGCGGACCCGGATAAAACCCGCAAGATCCCTGAATTCATCGCCGCCGGACAAGCCCAATACGGAATGCAGACCTTCGACCAGTCTCTGATGACTCTCTACCAACGCGGGTTGATCGCCTATGAGGAAGCCCTCCGCTGGGCTTCGAATCCGGACGACTTCGCCCTGAGGGCGAGAGGGATTGAATCGAGCACGGACCAGTCCTGGGTGACGAATCCGGCGGAGGGGGGTCATCCACCCTTTCCAGGCTTCGAACGCACCTCACGTTAGCGAACGGTACCTGACCGATGCCCACGCGGTCGCCTGGGAGCAAGGAGACTGCCAAGCACGCGGCGTTGCGGTTGCTGACTATTCGGAGCCGCAGCCGTCGTGAGCTCGCAGGGCGGCTCCGTGCGCGCGGCTTTGCAACCGCTCAGGTGCAAGAGGTTGTTGATGAGTTCTCCCGACTCGGGTTTCTCAACGATGCAGCCCTCGCCCGGAACTGGGCCCGGGACCGCGCCGCCCGCAAGGGTTTTGGGCGGCGGCGGATCAATCGCGAGCTGCGTGAAAAGGGGATCGATGAGCGGCTGATTCGCGATGCGCTGGATGAAGTCTTCCGTGATTTGGCTGAAGAGGCCCTAGCCAGGCGAGTTGCTCAACGTCGCTGGGTGATTCTCCGACACCTCCCGCCCCCCACGGCGCGACGTCGACTCGCCGCTTATCTAAACCGCCGCGGGTTCCCCCCTAGCCTCATCCGAAGCCTCGTCGAAGGCATGGGGCACGGGGAGGACGAGGAATCCGTTCAGGAGTAATCCCCGGTTTTCCTTTGACAGTGATACTGTTTTCCTATAAGCTATTGGGTTTAAAGCAGAAGTAAGCACTCGGAGGAGGAGAAGGCGTGGGCGTCGGCCCGCAGACCGGGGGCGATCTCCGGCGGCTATTTCTACAATTTTTTGCCAGGCATGATCACGTCATCGTTCCGAGTTCGCCACTCACCCCGCTGGCAGACCCAACACTCTTGTTCACCAACGCCGGGATGGTCCAGTTCAAAGACGTCTTCCTCGGGCGCGAGCGACGAGACTACCTCCGGGCCACGAGTTGCCAGAAGTGTCTCCGCGCCGGGGGGAAACACAACGATCTGGAAAACGTCGGACAGACCGCCCGACACCACACCTTTTTCGAGATGTTGGGCAACTTCTCCTTCGGAGATTATTTTAAGGACCGAGCCATTGCGTATGCGTGGGAGTTTTTGACCAAGGAGGTCGGCCTACCCCAGGAAAAGCTTTGGGTCACGATCTACCAGGACGACGACCAGGCCTTTGAGCTATGGCAGCGGATCGCTGGAGTGTCTCCGGACCGGATCATCCGGCTCGGAGAACAGGACAACTTCTGGGCCATGGGTGACACCGGACCCTGCGGCCCGTGTTCAGAGATCGTGATCGACCAGGGACCAGGTCCGTGGGCCTGCGGGCAACCCACCTGCAGGGTCGGCTGCAATTGCGACCGCTTCCTTGAGCTTTGGAACCTGGTCTTCATGCAATTTGTCCGGGACGAGAGCGGCACACTGTCACCCCTTCCTCGGCCGAGTATCGACACGGGGGCAGGTCTCGAACGCCTGGCCGCAGTCCTGCAGCAGGTTCCCTCGAACTTCGACACAGACCTCCTGCGGCCGCTGATCGCTCAGGTCGAGGAGCTCTCGGGCCGACCCTATGGCCACTCCCCGCGGGACGATATCTCGATGCGGGTGATCGCTGATCACGCACGGGCCACGGCATTTCTCATCACCGACGGTGTCTTCCCAGGAAACGAAGGGCGTGGGTATGTGCTGAGACGGATCATGCGGCGGGCCTTTCGGCACGGGAGGCTGCTGGGACTCGAGGGGCCCTTTCTCTCACGGATTACCGCCGAGGTGACTACCGTCATGAGAGAAGCGTATCCAGAACTCCTCGCGATGCAGGAGCGGGCCACGCGAGAGATCATCGCCGAGGAGGAACGCTTTGGCCATACCCTGCGGATGGCCATCCCTCGCCTGGAGGCGGAGATCCAAGAAGCGAAAGCCGGCCACCCGGACGGCGCCCGACTCACCGGGGAACAGCTCTTCAAGCTCTACGATACCTATGGGCTTCCCCGCGACATCATCGAGGAGATCGCCAGCGAGCAGGATGTCACCTGCGACTGGACGGGGTTTGAGGCCGGGATGGCGGGACAACGGCAGCGGGCACGGGTCAGCGGCACCGCCTTCAAGCTGGCTGATGTCCCCGCGGCCTTCCGGGGGATCGTGACCGATCGACCGACTCGCTTCCATGGCTACGAGGAGGAGGCTCTCGACGCTGAAATCGTGGCGATTGCCCAAGGGGGGAAGCCGGTCCGAACCGCCCTGGAGGGCGAGGAGGCCGACCTCATTCTGGATCAGACTCCCTTTTACGCTGAGGGGGGTGGCCAGATCGCTGACACGGGACACCTCGAGGGGGCAGAGGGGCGAGCGGACGTCCTTGACGTGCAGAAGCCCGTTCCAGAGCTCTTTGTCCATCGGATCCGGGTGCGCCGCGGTCGCTTCACTGTCGGGGATCGGGTCCGGGCAGCGATCGACGCCGGGCGCCGTGCCATCATTGTGAAGAACCACACGGGGACACACCTGCTCCATGAGGCGCTGCATCGGGTCCTGGGCGACCATGTCCGGCAAGAAGGCTCCCTGGTGGCTCCCGATCGTCTACGATTCGACTTTCGCCACTTCGGGCCCGTCACCGCAGAGGAACTGGGCCGGATCGAGCGACTGGTGAACGAGCAGATCTGGCGGAATCCTTCCGTAACCATTGAAGAGGGAGTGCCCTTCGAGGAAGCCCTGCAGCGGAAGGCGCGAGCCTTTTTCGCTGACAAATACGGGGATCGGGTGCGAGTGGTGGCGATCCCCGGTTTTGGGGCGGAACTCTGCGGTGGAACCCACACCCGGGCCGTGGGGGAGATCGGGATTTTCCGCATTGTGGGTGAGGGAGGTGTCGCCGCCGGCATCCGACGGATTGAAGCTTACACCGGCCCCGGCGCGTACGACCACCTGCGCCAAGAGGGAGAGGCCCTGCGTGTAGCGGCCGAGGTGTTGAAGACAAAACCCTTTGAGCTCCCTGAGCGGGTGGGGCGGCTGAGCGGCGCCGCCCGGGGCCTCGAACGGGAGGTTGACCAGCTCCGGGCGCGGTTGGCCAGCCGCCTGGCCGATGAACTCCTCAACCAGGCCGAACGTGTAGAGGGCATACGTCTCGTTCGGGGCCGCGTGGAGAACCTCGATCAGCGGGCCCTTCGGGATCTCGCCGACCGACTGCGGACAAAGATTGGAAGTGGGGTCATCGTCCTCGGCGCCATCGAAGACGGCAAAGTCAACTGGGTCGCTGGCGTGACCAGCGACCTGACGGGCCAGATCCATGCGGGACGCCTGATCAAAGAGGTGGCGAAGATTACCGAGGGGGGGGGCGGAGGACGCCCCGACCTCGCCGAGGCCGGCGGAAAGGCTCCCTCGAAAATCGACCAGGCCCTCCATGACGTTCCACTGCTCTTGCGTCGGGTGTTGAAAGCGGGAGTGGGGCGGACATGAGCGGAAGGGTGCCATCGATGGAAGAGACGGCCGGCAGAACTGCCGTGGGGCGATCACTCCCAATTGCGCGGGAGGGGTTTCCCTTTGTGGTGACCCCGATGGCCGTGGGTGGGTTGATGCTCATGGCAGGTTTCCGCCGGCTCGGGCTGGCCGGGATCCTGCTGGGCTCCGCCTGCGCCTATTTCTTTCGAGATCCTGATCGGAGAGCACCCACAGGGGATGGCCTGCTCGTGGCCCCTGCCGACGGGCGTGTGATGGAGGTGGTCACCACCCCGGACGGGACTCGTGTGAGCACGTTTCTCTCCATCCTGGATGTTCACATCAACCGGGCGCCGTGCGCCGGGAAGATCCGGAGGATCGAGTATCATCCGGGACGATTCCTCCCGGCGTGGAAATCCGCGGCGTCACACGAGAACGAACAGAACCGGATTGAGATCGAGACACCCCGGGGTTCTGTCCGGGTTACCCAGATTGCGGGGGTCCTGGCCTGGCGGATCGTAAGCTGGGTCCGCTCCGGCCAAGAGGTCGCGGCCGGAGCTCGCATCGGGCTCATTCGTTTCGGCTCGCGAGTGGATCTCGAGGTTCCCCCGGACGTCCGGATCCTCGTCAGAGTTGGGGCGATGCTTCGTGCTGGGGAGACCGTGGTGGGAGAGTGGCAATGAAACGCGAAGTACGACATGGAGTGCACCTGTTGCCGGGGCTGCTGACGACCGGAAACCTCTTCTGCGGGTTCTATGCGATGGTGGCGATCTACCGAGGAGACCTGACTCACGCGGCCATCGCTGTGATGGTTGCACTGGTCCTGGACTTTCTCGACGGGGCAGTGGCACGCGTCGCGAATGCCCTGAGCGACTTCGGGCGTGAGTTGGACTCCCTGGCCGATGTGGTGTCGTTCGGTGTGGCCCCTGGGTTACTCGGCTATGTCTATGGACTGCAGTCCCTCGGACGGACCGGATGGCTGACCGCCTTTCTGTTTGCCGTGTGTGGCGCCTTCAGGCTGGCGCGGTTCAATATCCAGACCCATGCGGATAAACGATATTTCGTTGGATTGCCCATTCCGGCAGCGGCCGGCGTGATGGCTTCGTACATCCTCTTTCTGCACGAGTCTCCATCCCTCATGCTCTTTGGCCGTGAACTCTTCTCCCCGCGAATGATCACGACGACGGTCCTGATCCTGATGATGGGGGTGGCCTTCCTGATGGTCAGTCGAGTTCGCTATCGCTCCCCGAAGGAGATCGACTTCCGGCGGCGGCGGCCCGTCAGCATGCTGCTGACGCTCTTCCTCATTATCCTGATCATGGCGATCGAACCCACCTTGGCACTCTTTGCGAGTTTTCTGGGGTATACCCTGTCCGGGTTGATCCGTCAGCTTCCCTTCGTGCGGCGGCGGAGCGGGGTTGAAGCCGTCGACGAGCTGGCGCTTCGACCGGAGAAGCGATCTGCGCAATAGGACGAAAGCAGTCTCCGACGCGACAAGAATTCAGGGCGGCCCCGTAGACAGAGGTAGACAGGATCGCTGGTGGAGGCACGGATGAAGACACGCATTGTAATCTTCGACACGACGCTCCGAGATGGTGAGCAGTCTCCTGGTTATAGCATGAATACCCGTGAGAAGCTTGAGGTGGCGCGGCAGCTTGCGCGCCTTCGTGTGGACGTCATCGAGGCGGGCTTCCCCATTGCCTCCCCGGATGACTTCGAAGCCGTCAAGGCAGTGGCGGAAGACCTCCGACAGGGAATTGTCGTCGCCGGGCTTGCGCGGGCAAAGTCACCGGACATCGAACGGGCAGCCGAGGCCCTCAAGGGGGCGGAGCGGCCTCGCATTCACACCTTCATTGCCACCTCGGACATCCACATGCAGCACAAACTGAAAATGACCCGGGAGGAGGTCCTCGAGGCCGCGGTGGCTGCTGTTCGTCTCGCGCGTCGGCACACGGATGACGTCGAGTTCAGCGCCGAAGATGCCTGCCGAACGGACCAGGATTTCCTGTGCCGGGTTGTCGAGGCTGCGATCCGAGCCGGTGCAACCACGGTGAACATTCCCGACACCGTCGGGTACGCAATGCCCTGGGAGTTTGGTACCCGGATCAAAGACCTCTTTCACCGGGTCCCGAACATTGATCGGGTGATCATCAGCGTCCATTGCCACAATGACCTTGGGCTTGCCGTTGCAAACTCCCTTTTCGGAGTGCAGGAGGGGGCGCGACAGGTGGAGTGCACCATCAACGGGATCGGCGAGCGAGCTGGCAATGCGGCCCTGGAAGAGATCGCGATGGCGATCAAGACTCGTCGGGATCTCCTAGGGGTCGAGACGGGCATTCAGGCTGAGGAGATCTACCGCACCTCCAAGCTCTTGACAACGATCTCCGGCATACCGGTTCAACCGAACAAGGCCATCGTGGGGGCAAATGCCTTCGCCCACGAAGCGGGGATCCACCAGCACGGCATGATGCAGTCGGCCCTCACCTACGAGATCATGACTCCGGAATCCGTCGGCGTTCCGCAGAGTCGCCTTGTCCTGGGCAAGCACTCCGGACGTCACGCCTTCAACAAGCGTCTCGAAGACCTCGGCGTTCAACTCCCTGAAGAAGACCTGAGCCGCGCCTTTACCCGCTTCAAGGAGCTGTGCGACAAAAAGAAGGAGGTCTTTGATGACGACATCCTTGCCATCGTCGAAGAGGAGCTCGTGGCGACGGCCGATGCCTTCGTGCTGGAGCATCTACAGTTCACCAGCGGGACAAACCTGGTGCCGACCGCTACGATTCGGCTCCGGAAGGACAACACGATTTATCAAGAATCGGGGTGGGGCGACGGACCGGTGGATGCGACCTTCAAGGCGATCGACCAGGTTACCGGATTTCACCCAACCCTAAAGGATTATATGATCCGAGCGGTTACCTCAGGGAAGGATGCCCAGGGGGAGGTCATGGTGAGGATCGAAGTGGACGGGGCGACAGTCCTTGGCCGCGGGACCAGCACGGACATTGTCGAGGCGAGCGCAAAAGCGTACCTGAATGCGGTCAACCGGATTGCCAGCCGCCGCCATCCGAAGAATACGGCTGCCTCGAAAGGTGTGTGAAAGCTTTCTCGCAGACCATGAACTCGTAAAGGAAGGATGCCGATGCCGAAGAAGGGATATGCGGCGGCGATTGTGGGGGCGACGGGGGCCGTGGGCCAGACAATGCTCCGGATCCTCGAAGAACGCGAATTCCCCGTCCGCACCCTCCGATTGCTCGCCTCGGAACGGTCTGTGGGGAAATCCTATCCCTTTCACGGCGAGGAGGTGAAGGTTGAGCCCCTGACCGCTGATGCCTTCGCCGGCATCGACCTGGCACTCTTTTCCGCTGGCGCGAGTCGGAGCAAAGAGTTCGGACCCGTGGCGGTGAAGGCGGGGGCCCTCGTGGTGGATAACAGCTCGGCCTTCCGGATGGATCCGGAGGTCCCCCTGGTGGTCCCGGAAGTCAATCCGGAGACTGCGCGAAGGCATCACGGGCTGATCGCCAATCCAAACTGCACCACGATCGTGACCGTCATGGCTCTCAAGCCGATCCATGATTATTCACCCATTACCCGTGTGGTGGCCTCGACCTACCAGGCTGTCTCGGGGGCCGGTGCCCGAGCGGTTGAAGAGCTCCGACAGCAGGTCATCGCCTGGTCCCGGGGGGAACCCATCGCTGTGAGGATCTTCCCATACCAGATTGCCTTCAATCTACTCCCCCAGGTGGATGTGTTCGGAGAGAATGAGTACACGAAGGAAGAGATGAAACTCGTTCACGAAACGCGCAAGATCCTCGGTGATGACCGGATCCAGATCGCGGCGACGACCGTCCGTGTCCCGGTGTTCACCGCCCACTCTGTCTCAATGACCGTGGAGACCCAAGCGAAGATCCCGGCGGCGAAGGCGCGCGAGCTGCTGAGCAGCTTCCCGGGGCTCCGCCTTCATGACGACCCGGCGAACCTGCGCTACCCGATGCCTCTCGAGATCGCTGGACAGGATGATTGCGTGGTCGGTCGGGTCCGGGAAGACCTCTCCTCGGACAGGGGACTCATATTCTGGGTCGTGGGAGACCAGCTCCGCAAGGGAGCGGCGTTAAACGCCATTC
>JBHIAD010000020.1:0-16468 GCA_046758405.1 Methylomirabilales bacterium (SeqCode) | reverse complement strand
GGTCACCACGATGCGTCGCCTGAAGAGCGGTTTCTGCTCAAACCAGTTGAGGATGTCCCGGAGCCGCACGACCTCGCCGACCACGGTGATGGCGGGAGGTCGGATCATCTGGGCACGCTCGGCGATATCGCGCAGGGTGCCGGTGACGGTCACTTGGTCGGTCCGCGTCCCCCATCGGATCACCGCTGCGGGCGTGGCGGGATCGCGCCCGCCCGCGATCAGAGCGCGGACGATCTCGGGGAGTCGGCTCACCCCCATGAGGAAGACCAGGGTCCCGATGCCCCGGGCGATGAGGTCGAAGCGAATCGCCGAGTCGGGCTTGGTGGGATCTTCGTGGCCGGTGATGAACGCGACGGTGGAGGTGTGATCCCGGTGAGTGAGGGGGATGCCCGCGTAGGCGGGGGCGGCGATGGCCGACGTGACGCCCGGGACCACCTCGAAGGGGATCCCCGCCTCCACCAGGGCCTCGGCCTCCTCGCCTCCGCGGCCGAAGATGAAGGGGTCCCCCCCCTTCAGCCGGACAACTCGCCTTCCAGCCCGGGCTCGCTCGATCAGGAGATAGGTGATCTCATCCTGCCCGGTCGATTCCTCGCCGCCTGTCTTGCCCACAAAGATCCGCTCGGCGGCGGCCGGCACGTGGGCGAGGAGCCGCGGATTCGCCAGGTAGTCATAGACCACGACGTCGGCCCGCTCCAGACACCACTTCCCCTTCAGGGTCAGGAGCCCCGGATCACCGGGCCCTGCCCCCACGAGGTACACGATTCCATCACGGGCCTCGGTCATGGCCTGGCTGGCTCCTGCATACGTCCCCCCCTTTACCCTGTGGTCTGGGCGCTTCGCCTAGCCGGCCCCTGGGGGGCCGAGGGGCATGGCCTCAAGCTCCCGGAGGATCTCCCCTGCGCCGCGCCCCAGGAGGGATTCGGCGAGGCCACGGCCGATTGCCTCCGCTTCGCCGATCGGCCCGGTGTGGGAATCCCGGATCAGCCGACGCCCATCGGGGGTAGCCACCAGTCCCTCTAGGGTGAGCTTACCCTCCCGCAGCGTAGCATAGCCGGCGATGGGTACCTGACATCCCCCGCCGAGTCGCCCGAGGAAGCTCCGCTCCGCAGCCACGGCGATCCAGCTCGGATCGTGATTCAACGCAGCCCGAATGCCGGGGCGACGCGGGTCATCCGCACGCATTTCCACACCGATCGCCCCTTGGCCAATCGCCGGTAGGCAGACGGTCGGAGCCAGCAGCTCGGTGATCCGACTGGTCAGGCCGAGCCGGCTGAGGCCGGCCGCGGCGAGGACAACGGCGTCGAGGCCTTCCTCCGTGAGCTTCCGGAGGCGGGTGTTCAGGTTCCCCCGGAGGGGGAGGACCTCCAGATCCGGACGCCGGGCCTTGAGTTGGGCCTGCCGCCTCAGGCTGCTCGTCCCGATACGGCCGCCCGGCTGAAGGTCCCTGAGCCCCCTTGCCTCCCGGGTGATCAGGGCATCGCGGGCATCCGCCCGGGGAAGGATGGCCACCAGGGCGATCCCCGGGGTGAGGGCAGCCGGAAGATCCTTCATGCTGTGGACGGCAAGATCGATTGTCCCCGCGAGGAGGGCCTCATCAATCTCCTTCACGAACAGCCCCTTGCCCCCTGAGGCGGCCAGGGGGGCTGTCTGGAGCCGATCACCGCTGGTCCGGATCCGGACCAGTGTCGGGGTCCAAGGGGGGTCCTGGGCCCTGAGTGCCGAGGCGACCAGCTCCGCCTGTACGACGGCCAGGGGGCTTCCCCGGGTGCCGATATGGAGTTCACGGTTCACAGTTCACGGTTCAGAGCCTGGACCGGTGCGTCGGTCAACCGGTCAGCCCCGCTGATCGCGGGTCCTCGCTTACTGGTGCACGCATCAGCGCTCATCCTGCAACCCGAAGAGGCGGCGCAGGACGTTGACATAGAGGCGGCCGTCCCGGTGGGCCCACTGCCGCTTGAGTTCGGTGGTGGGCTGGTGCAGGACCTTGTTGATGATGGCCCTCGACATCGCCCGGATGACCTCCTGCTCTTCATGGCTAAGTTGGGGAAGTCGGGCGAGGGCGCGGGTGAGCTCCGCTTCGCGGATCGTCTCAAGGCGCTCCCTGAGGGTCACGATCGTGGGAACGACCTCCAGATTCTGCAACCACCGGAGGTAGCCAACGACCTCTCGCTCGATGATCAGCGCTGCCCGATCGGCCTCGCGGGCCCGGTCCGCCCGATGGGCGGCGACGACCCCCTCCAGGTCATCGATATCGTAGAGGTAGACGTTGTCGATCTGGTTGGCCGCCGGGTCGATGTTCCGGGGCACGGCGATGTCGATCAGGAAGATGGGGCGGTTCCGCCGCTGCCAGATGAGCTCCTGCAGGTCGGCCTGGCGCAGGAGGTAGTGGGGGGCCGCGGTCGAGCAGAGGACGATGTCGGCCGTGAGCATCTCCTCATGGATCCGATCGAAGCGGATGGCGCGCCCCTGGAGGCGCTCCGCCAGCTCGATGGCCCGCTCGAAGTTCCGGTTGGAGACGATGAGGGAGCTCCCGCCGTCGGCGATCAGCTGTTTCGCGGCGAGCTCGGACATCTTGCCGGCCCCGAGGACCAGGATGGTTCGCCCCTGGAGGTCCCCAAAGATCCGCTTGGCGAGCCCGATCGCCGCGGATGGGACCGAGACCGGAGACTCGCCGATCCCGGTCTCGGTGCGGACCTTCTTGGCTGCGCTGAGGGCCCGCTCCATCAGCGTGTTCAGGACGGGCCCGGTCGCCTCCGCCCTCAGGGCTGCCTGATAGGCCTCCTTGACCTGACCGAGGATCTGGGATTCCCCGAGGACCATCGAGTCCAGGCTGGCCGGTACCTTGAAGGCATGGCGGACCGCCGCCTCGGCGGTGAGGGTATAGAGCCGGTCGCGGAACAGATCGAGCGGGGTCGCTGTCTCCTTGGCGAGTCGCTCAGGGATCAGGCGCTCGGCCTCTTCGAGGTCGTCGGATACCCCGTAGACCTCGACCCGGTTGCAGGTGGACAAGAGCAGGCACTCGCGGAGCGGCGAGTTCGTGACGAACCGTGCCAGCACGGAGCCGAGCTCCCCCTCGGGGATGTGGAGTCGCTCCCGGATCTCCACGGGTGCCGTTTTGTGACTCAGTCCGATGGTGAGAATATGCATCGTGCCTCAGTGAAAGGCCGTGAGCCCACGGCTCATCACATTCACGCCGAGAACGGTCATGACCAGCGCGCCGAACCCGATGATCGAGAGGATCGCCGCCTTTCGGCCTCGCCACCCCGCCGTGAGCCTCGCTTGGAGGAGCATGGCATAGATCAGCCAGGTAATCACTGAGAGGACCTGGGTCGGATCCCAGGAGGAGAAGTAGGAGCCCCAGCGGGCGTGAGCCTGGACCGCCCCGACAATGAGGCCTGCCGTGAGCAGCGGGAAGCCGATCGCCAGGGTCTTGTACGCGAGCCGGTCCAGAAACTCAAGGGCGGGCAACCGGAACAGGACGGGGCTCAGGCGCTTCGATTTCAGGAGTCGCTCCTGTATGAGGTACATGAGGCCGACGCAAAAGGTCAGGGCGAAGGCCGCAGTGCCGAGGAACACCAGGCCCACATGGAGCCAGATCCACGCCCCCGGGACCCGGTCTGGACCCACCCCCTCCTTGGGGACGACGGCCGCGATGAAAGTGAAGAGGAGCACGATCGGCAGGACGAAAGAGCCCATCAGCTTCTTCTGGAACCGGAACTCCAGAAACAGGTAGACGAGCGCCGTGGCCCACGCGAAGAAGGAAAGGGCTTCATAGACGGTGGCGAGGGGTGGCCGCCCCGTCAGGTACAACCGGGCGAGGATCGCCACGGTGTGGAGGGACAAGCCCCCGAGGGTGGAGGCGGTGGCGAAGGCGGAGATGTGCGCTCGCTGGACGAAGAGCAGGACCAGGTATCCTCCCGTGCCTCCCAGGTACAGGATGAGCGCGGCGTAAAAAAAGACGAGATCCATCGTGCTTCACCCTTCCGGGGCCGATTCGGCCAGGAGCCGGGTGAGGGTCGTTCCATCCATGGTGATTCCCTCTTCCGCGAGAATCCTACCGATCTGGCCCCGGGCGGCCTGGTGGGCGCCCTCCCGCAGCAAGTTGAGTACCTCAGAATCCACCAGGCGCTGGAAGATGTGCTGGCGCCGGCCGCTGTCCGGCACCGCCGCGAGGACCGGCCCCGCAGGCGTTCGAGCCACTCCACCATGTCTGCGTATTCCGCCCCGAAGCGCGCTTCGAGCTCCCGCCGGATCCGGCCGGCAAGGGCAGGACTGGCGCCCCCTGTGGCAATCGCGATCGTCAGGGCCCCGCGGGAGAAGGTCGCCGGAACGCTGAAGGTTCCCGCCTCGGGTACCGCTACGTCGTTCACCCAGATGCCGCGCGCTCCCGCCTCCCCGCGGACCGCGGCGTTCACCGCCGGCTGATCGGTCGCCGCGAAGGCGAGGGAGGCCCCCTCGAGGTCGCCATGCCGGTAGGGGCGCGCCACGTGGGTGATCCTTCCCTGCTCCCGCATGCGGCCGAGAGGGGGAGCGATCTCGGGGCTCACCACGACCACGAGGGCGCCATGCCGGAGGAGGGTCTCGGCCTTCCGGGTGGCCACCGTCCCTCCCCCCACCACCACGCAGCGGCGGCCCACGAGGTCGAGGAACAGGGGGTACAGAGGTGGCCGAGGGCTGGGCGGCGAATCGGGTCGCTCAGGAGGTGGATCGCCGGAAACGCTTACTCCCCGCGTTCCGGAGCCCTTTGATTTCTTTGACGAACTCATGCACGTCCTTGAACTGCCGGTAGACCGAGGCGAAACGGACGTAGGCAACCTCGTCGGTCTCATGGAGGCGGTCCATGATCAATGCGCCGATCTCTTGCGTGGTAATCTCTCGCTCCGGTTTCTCGAGCAGCCGCGCCTCGACCTCGTCGGTCATCTTCTCGAGTTGGGCCACACTGACCGGACGCTTCTGGGTGGCCTTGAGGAGCCCGCTCAGGATCTTGTTCCGATCAAAGGGTTCCCGACGCCCGTCCTTCTTCACCACCATGAGCTGGATCTCCTCGATCCGCTCATAGGTCGTGAAGCGGCGGCCGCACTGGAGACACTCGCGCCGGCGCCGGATGATGACGCCCTCCCGTCCCTCACGGGAATCTACCACCTTTTCTTCCAGTCCACCGCAGAAGGGGCACCGCACTGGTCAGACCTCATCCGGAGGCGCATCGCCGCCAGGAAGATCGGCGTAGAGGGGGAACTGCTTGCACATCTCGTGGACCCGTGCCCGCACGCGCCGCTGTCGCTCCCCATCTTCCACCTCCTCGAGGACTTCGGCAATGAGGGCGGCGATCTGGGTCATTTCGGCCTCGCCCATCCCCCGGGACGTGACCGCCGGGGTCCCCACCCGGATCCCGCTCGTGATCGTGGGTTTCTCAGGATCGAAGGGGATCGCGTTCTTGTTCACGGTGATGCCGGCCCGCTCGAGGGCAGTCTCGGCCACCTTTCCGGTCAGTCCCTTTGGCCTGAGGTCGACCAGCATGAGGTGGGTGTCGGTGCCGCCCGCCACCAGGCGGAATCCGTGACCCGCAAGGGCCTCGGCGAGGGCCCGGGCGTTTGACTGGATCTGGGCCTGGTACCGGCGGAACTCGGGACTGAGGGCCTCTTTGAAGGCCACCGCCTTCGCCGCGATGATGTGCATGAGGGGGCCCCCTTGCACCCCGGGGAAGAGCGCGCGGTTGAGCGTAGACGCGTGCGCCTCCTTGCACATCACCATTCCACCCCTCGGTCCCCGGAGGGTCTTGTGGGTCGTCGTGGTGACGAAGTCGGCATGGGGGACGGGGGAGGGATGGAGCCCGGCCGCAATCAGTCCGGCCGGATGGGCGATGTCCGCCATCAGGAGGGCGCCAACCTCATCGGCGATCTCCCTGAAGGTGCCGAAGTCGAGGGTCCGCGGATACGCGCTCCCCCCGGTCACGATGATTTTGGGTCGGTGTTCCTTGGCGAGCCGCCGCACTTCGGTGAAGTCGATCTGCTCCGTGCGTTCGCTCACCCCATACGGGATCACCGTGAAGTAGCGACCCGAGAAGTTGAGCGGGTGGCCGTGGGTCAGGTGGCCGCCGTGGGCGAGATTGAGTCCCATCATCGTATCACCTGGCGTGAGGACCGCCAGGTAGACCGCCATGTTCGCCTGGGCCCCCGAATGGGGCTGGACGTTGACATGCTCCGCCCCGAAGAGCACCTTCGCCCGCTCGATCGCCAGATTTTCGGCTCTATCCACAAATTCGCAGCCGCCATAGTACCGCTTCCCCGGGAGCCCTTCAGCATACTTGTTGGTCAGGGTCGTCCCGGCCGCTTCGAGGACCGCGGTGCTCACAAAATTCTCCGAGGCGATGAGCTCGAGGCCCCAGGCCTGTCGTCCAGTCTCCCGTCTGACGGCGGCGGCGATCTCTGGGTCGACTCGTTCCAGTGCTCTCACGACGCGCTCCTTGTCAGGCTGGCTGGGGAGCTTTCCCCGACGCCGGGGGCTTGACCAATGGCGGCTGCGAGTTCGGTCGGGAGGGAGAACATCTGCCGGTGGATCTCGGGTGAATAGAACCGAAGGGGGGCCTCGTTGGGCAGACGCGCTTCAAGCCGTTCCCTGATGATGGCCTCAGCGGGCACCTCGAGCTGGGCATCGGCCGAGGCCAAGAGAAACCCCCACTCGGCGCGAAAGGAGGGAATGTAGGTTCGATAGGAGATCAGCTGGGAGAAGGTTGTGCCAAGATGATCCCGGACCTTCCGGTGTCCCTGGGAGTCTCCGAGGTTCAGTTCCAACGCCTGCATGGCCACAATCCCCGACTCCGCGAGTCGCCCCCTGAGGTTCCCGTAGAAGGTGGGGCCGAAGTCGGTGGTGACGGGATCGGTGATGTCGAGGAGGATGACGTCAAAATTGTCCGCTCCCTCGCAGATGAAGCGCCGGCCATCTTGGAAGACTAAACGGGTGCGGGGATCGTTGAAGGCCCCGCAGGACCACTCCGGGAGGTAGGTCCGGCTTAACTTGACCACCTCTTCGTCGAGGTCCACCATGACCGCCTCGCGGACAGCCCGGTGTTTCAGGACCTCTCGGAGGGTTGCCCCCTCGCCCCCGCCGATGATCAGGACCCGTCTCGGCTCCGGGTGCAGGGTCAGGGCGGGGTGGACCAGGGCCTCATGGTAGAGATGCTCGTCGAGGCCTGCCGACTGGATCTTCCCGTCGAGGATCAGGAGTTTCCCGAACTTTGGATGACGGACGATCTCGACCTGCTGGAAGCGGGTCCGCCCGAAATAGAGAGGGGCCTCCACGGCGTAGCCGTGCAACTCGGTGGGGTCGATCTGGTCGATGAACCAGTGCCAACGTGCCTCACTCACCCTGCCCCCTCCCGAATGGGGAGATGACTTGTATCCTAGCCCACCCCCGGGGACCTGTCAATTGAGGAACCCGGCTTCGTTCTGAACCTTTGGGTGTGATTCACCGTGATGGAGGCGGAGTCACGCGGCGCAGGGCGCCGGTGGGGGGGAGGTTGGTGTAGAGGGGAATGCCCCGCTTCCCCCTAAGGCGATAAACTCGCGTCCTGGGCGGGTCCCTTTCGGGGACCGTGCCAGACCGGGCTCGGAAAGCGATGAGGGTATGGGGGCTCCCGTACCGGGCGAGGATCCGCCGCACGAAGCGCCGGGTTTCCGGGAAGGGGGGAACCCCGCCGGCTGTCCGGACCGCCCTGGGCCCCGCATTGTAGGCGGCTAGGGCCAAGGAGAGGTTTCCGTCGAAATGCTCGAGGAGGTCCCGGAGGTGCTGGGTCCCGCCCCAGATATTCTCTCGGGGATCGAAGGGGTTCCGGACACCATACCGGGTGGCGGTCTTGGGCATGAGCTGCATCAGACCCATGGCCCCCTTGGACGAGACAGCCCACGGGTTGAACCCCGACTCTACCTGAATCACGGCGGTGATCAGCCGAGGATCGAGGCCCGAGTCCCGAGCCGCGGCTTGAATCAGGCCGTGGAACCGGCTCGGTCCGGCGAGGGGCGAGAAGCGGGCGCCCTGCTCCAATTCGGCAGGGGGAATATTGCTATAGAAGACCGTACCGGATTCGTCCACCCGGCGGATGATCTCACCCTCCGCTGGCATCGCCGCCACGCAGCAGATGATCGTCCCCATACCCACCAGGCGATGACCGAGCATCCTCACTCCCCACCGAGATTCGGGCCGATCATGCTCAGTGTGCAAGTCCCATGCCCTTCAGGAGGAGGTTGGTTAGGAAGAAGAGCAGGCATCCGGCGAAGACGAGCAGCGACATCCAGGGAAGCCGGTCCCGGTTGATCTCGGGCAGCAGGTCCGTCGCCGCCACGTACAGGAGGGTCCCGGCCGACAGGGAGAGTCCGGCCCCCAGGAGGGCAGGGTTGAGGCTGATCCCGATGGCGCCGAGAATCGTGGCCAATCCGAGGCCGCCTGCCGCCGTGAGGGCGAGCCTCCGGCTCCGCCCCGAGGCCAGCAGGATCGAGGCGACCGTGAACCCATCCGGGATCTTGTGGAGGAGCACGGCCAGGAATACGACCGTCCCGAGCTCGTCGCTTACCAAGACCCCTGAGCCGATGGAGATCCCGTCGAAGAGGGCGTGAATGGACAATGCCACCACGGCAAGGGTGCCCGCCCTGGGGTCCAGCATCTTGTCGGTATGCACCTCCTCCCCGACGTGCAGATGGGGGGCAAGAGTATGCTCGAAGAAGTGGATCAGCAGGTAGCCTGCGAGGAAGAAGAGGGGGGCAGAGGGCGTCAGCGCCATCGCCTCCGGGACCATCTCGACGAAGGTGGTGCCGATCATGAAGCCGGCACCGATCGCTACGAAGGAATGGAGCGCAGCCTGATTCCAGTCCCGTCGGCTGAGGACGATCCCCCCGCCGAACACCGTCGCGAGCGCGGCGGCAAGCGCGAAGGCGAGGGTCGTGCCGATCTCTCCCATGGGGACTTCCCCGTTCTATGCCGAGGGGGGCTCAGCCAGGGTCGGCGGGGGTCAGGCAGGTGGCCCCCGTCACCATCGTCCACAATTCCGGGCGCGATCCGTGAGGGGCGAAGGGAAGAATTGCAGTCACCATAGGGTTGCCCGGGCGCCTTGTCAAGGTTGTCTTCTTCCCGCTTGGCGCGTGAGCATCACGGGCCTTTCTCCTTGAGGTCCGCGCCGGAGTGGCTATAATGGCCGTACGGTTGTACCAAGAGAGCGCGACGCAAAAGGAATAGGGATGGGAGCGGACGAGGTCGGACGGCGTTTTGAGGAACTGGTGGGGATCATGGCGCGCCTGCGGGCCCCCGGGGGGTGTCCTTGGGATCGGGAGCAGACCCCCGACACCCTCAAGCCTTTCCTGATCGAGGAGGCCTACGAAGTCCTGGAGGCCGTCGACAGCGGGGACGACACGGAGCTTAAGGAAGAGCTCGGGGACCTGCTCCTCCAGGTTGTCTTCCATGCCGAGCTCGCCGCAGAGCGCGGGGCCTTCACCATCGCTGACGTCCTGGCGGCGATCGCGGACAAGCTGGTCCGCCGGCACCCGCACGTCTTCGGTGAGGCGCGGGCCGAAACCCCCACGGAGGTCCTCCACAACTGGGAGCGACTCAAGCAGGCCGAACGGGGTGGGGCGGGAGAGGCATCGGCGCTCCACGGCGTACCCGCGACGCTTCCGGCGCTCCTCCGGGCCCAGCGGTTGCAGGACAAGGCGGCCCGGGTCGGCTTCGACTGGGGCGCCCTTACGGCGGTTCTCTCCAAGGTGGACGAGGAGGTGAAAGAGCTGAAGGAGGCGGTCGCCGGGGGCGATCCGGTGGCGATCGAAGCGGAGGTGGGTGATCTCTTTTTCGCTCTGGTGAACGCCTCCCGATTCCTGGACGTGAGCGCGGAGGAGGCGCTCCGGAAGGCCATCGGGAAGTTCACCCGGCGCTTCCGGCACATTGAGAGCACCATCGTTCGTCGCGGCGGGCGTCTCGAGGAGGCCGGCCTGCCGGAGATGGATCGCCTCTGGGAAGAGGCCAAGGCGGGTGAGCGGACCGGCGCGGAGTGAGGGGGATGGGGACCCTCCTCTTCTTTCTCGACGGGGTCGGGATCGGGGCGAACGATGAGCTGCACAATCCCCTCGTCGCCTCCGGCTCCCCCTGGTTTGCCCGACTCGTCCGGGATTCTCCCGCTGGCCCTCCCGGGACCCACGTCGTCGCAACCGATGCCTCCCTCGGCGTCCCCGGGCTCCCGCAGAGTGCAACAGGGCAGACCACTATCCTGACGGGCGTCAACGCGGCCCGCCACGTCGGTCGGCATGTCCAGGGCACCTGTACCCCCAGACTTGCGGCGCTCCTTGCGGATGGCTCTCTCTTCACCCAGGTGGCGGGATGTGGGCTCCGTGCCACGTGTGCGAACGCATTCGCCTCTCCAGTGGGCGGGAGACGCCTCTGGTTCGACTCGGTCACCCAAACGGCCGTCAAGGCGGCCGGGCTGTCGCTCAGGACCCTGGTCGATGTTGAGCGAGGGCAAGCCCTCTACCAGGACTATACCAACCGGATCCTGCGGGGCCGAGGACTCTCTGTCCCTCTCTGGTCGCCCGAGGAGGCGGCGGAGCGCCTCGCTCTCCTCACCCAGGCCCACGATTTCACCTACTACGAGTTCTTTCTCACCGACCTGGCGGGACACGCCCAAGATCGGGCCTGGGCGCTGGATCTGCTTCGGGGGCTTGACCGGCTCCTCACACGGTTGACACAGCTTCTCGATCCGCGAGCCGATCTGCTTTGCCTCGTCAGCGATCATGGCAATCTGGAGGAGCTCAGGACCCGGCACCACACCCCCAACCAGGTCCCGGTCATCGCCTGGGGTCGCGATGCGAGGAGGGTGGCCGCGCAGGTGCGCTCCCTCCCCGACATTGCCCCTGCCCTTCTCCCGCATCCCGCGGCCGCGCTCGCGCGTCCTTAAGAAGGGCAGCCTCAAGGGCCACCCACCTTGCATTTGCGCAATGATCAGGGTACTGTGAGGCCATGAAAATCGGGCGGCTCGCACTCTTCTTGCTCCTTGCCTGGCTCATCCTCCCTCCCTCTTGGGGGAGGGTAGCGCCCCGAGAAATTCTCATGATCCGGGTCGTGGGAGTCATCAATCCGTCAAGTGCCGGCTTCATTTCGTCGGCCATCAAGCAGGCGGAAACCGAGCACGCCGGAGCCCTCATCATTCAGCTCGATACCCCCGGCGGCCTTGACCTGTCCATGCGCGCGATCATTAAGGAGATGCTCGCGGCGACGGTACCGATCGTCGTCTACGTCTCCCCATCCGGCGCACGGGCCGCCTCGGCGGGGGCCTTCCTCACCATCTCGGCCCACGTGGCGGCCATGGCCCCTGGGACCAATATCGGGGCGGCCCACCCGGTCCAACTGGGGGGGCGCGAGACCGACGAGGAGATGGCCGCGAAGATCGAGAACGATGCCGCGGCCTACATCCGCAGTCTGGCCGAGAAGCGCGGCCGTAACGCAAAGTGGGCCGAGGAAGCCGTGCGCAAGAGCGTCTCGATCACCGAGCGCGAGGCCCTCAAACTCCGCGTGATTGACCTCGTGGCCGAGTCCCTGCCCGAGCTCCTGGCCGCTCTGGACGGGCGCAAGGTGACGACCCGAACGGGGACCGTCACGCTCGAAACCAAGAATGCCAAGGTGACGGAGATCGAGCCGTCCTTCCGGGACAAGGTCCTCCGGGTAATCTCAGATCCCACGGTCGCCTACGTTCTCATGCTGATCGGACTGGCTGGCCTCTACTTCGAGCTGTCAAACCCGGGAGCGATCCTACCGGGAGTCCTCGGCTCCATCGCGCTCATCCTCGCCTTCTACGCCTTTCAGACGCTGCCGATCAACTACGCCGGCCTGCTCCTGATCCTGCTCGCCGTCGTCCTGTTCGTCGCCGAGGCCCTGGTGGTCTCCCACGGGATCCTGACGATGGGGGGCATTGGGGCGATGCTCATCGGATCGATCATGCTGATCGATGCACCGGCCCCCTATCTGCGTATCTCCTTGCCTGTCATCGCCGTGGTCACGGCGCTCACCGCCGGGTTCTTTGTCTATGCGGTGGGTGCCACTGTTCGCTCACACCGCCGCCGGCCGACGACCGGACAGGAGGGGCTCGTGAGCGTGGTCGGGACGGCGAAGACCCGCCTCGCCCCAGAGGGACTCATTGCGGTCCGGGGCGAGACCTGGACCGCCCTGTGCGATGAGGTGGTCGAGCCTGGGGAGTCGGTCGTCGTTACCGAGATCAAGGGGCTGAAATTACGCGTGCAGAAGGTGAAGGAAGAGGCGACCGAGGAACGGGCGTCTCGGTCCGTCCCATCATGACCCGCAGCAGCCGAGCTAGGGTCGCCTGAGGAGGAGGAGGCAAATGCCATTCACATCGTTCGACTTCAGCGTCGGTCTGATCGCCGTGGTGGTCCTGGTCTTCCTCGCCCTCACCGCCATGTTCAAGGTCCTGAATGAATACGAGCGCGCGGTCATCTTCCGGTTCGGACGCCTGGCACGGGCCGTCTTCAACTTGGGGGGGCAGGGCAACGGCCCGGGGATCGTGATCCTGCTCCCCTTCATCGATAAGATGGTCCGGGTCAGCCTCCGAACCATCGCGATGGATGTCCCCTCTCAGGACGTCATCACCAAGGACAACGTCTCGGTCAAGGTGAACGCCGTGATCTACTTCCGGGTCATCGAGCCGCAGAAGGCCATCGTCGAGGTCGAGGATTACCTCTATGCCACCTCCCAGATCTCCCAGACGACGCTCCGGAGCGTCCTCGGGCAGTCGGTCCTGGACGAGCTCCTCTCCGAGCGGGAACAGATCAACCGACAGCTCCAGCAGATTATTGACGAGCACACCGATCCCTGGGGGGTGAAGGTGACTGCCGTCGAAGTCAAGCACCTCGATCTGCCGGTCGAGATGCAGCGGGCCATGGCCCGCCAGGCGGAGGCCGAGCGGGAGAAGCGGGCCAAGATCATTCACGCCGAAGGGGAGCTCCAGGCTTCGGAAAAGCTGGCCCAGGCGGCGCATATCCTCGCCCGGGAGCCGATCACGATCCAGCTCCGGTACCTGCAGACTCTGACGGAGCTCGGGACCGAGAAGAACTCCACCATCATCTTCCCGATCCCTGTGGAATTCCTCAGCGCCTTGACGACCGGCAGGAGCTAGGGCCGAGCCGGATTGGTGGCGCCTGATCGTCGGCGGTGGGATCGAGGGACTCCCGATGGGCCGGGGCGGGGCTTCGCCCGTGGTCACCCCACGGGCTCCCCTTCCTCGGTCTCCTCCCAGGGGTCAGGAATCTCGCCATCGCGTCGGGACATTTTCGGAACGGCATCCTCCTGGCCCCGGTCGCGGCCAAGCTCATGGCAGAGCTGCTGCAGGGTCGAGCCCCCTCGGTGGACCTGACCCCCTTCCACCCGGCCAGAGCACCCGCTGCTTCGCCCGGGCAAGACACGTGAGCCGGAAGGTGCGCACACCATGGCGAAGGTCCTGCGTCTGCACCAGTGGACCGTCTCACTCCGCGAAGCGATCCAGATCCAGAACTCGCTGCGGGGACGCTTGACCTTCAGCCCACGACCCCTCCGGATTCGGACGGTGGCCGGCGTGGACGTCTCTTACACCCGGGGCTCTTCAACCCTCTATGCGGCGGTCGTCGTCATGCGTCTTCACGACCTGACCATCGTCGAGACCGCGTCGATCACGGCTCGGGCGACCTTTCCGTACGTCCCGGGGCTCCTCTCCTTTCGAGAGGCCCCCGCTATTCTTGCCGCCTACGCTCGGCTTCGGCGAGCGCCGGACTGTGTGCTCTGTGACGGTCAGGGGCTGGCGCATCCCCGCCGCTTCGGTCTCGCCTGCCATCTCGGTCTGCTCACAGCCCGGCCCGCGGTGGGTTGCGCCAAGAGCCGGCTGGTGGGGGTGTACCGCGAGCCGGATGTGGTGCGGGGGAGCGCCACGAGCCTCGTTGCGGACGGCGAGGTCATTGGGCTGGTCCTTCGAACGAAGACGCGGGTCGCCCCCGTGTTCCTCTCCGCTGGCTATCGGATCGGGCTCGCCCAGGCCCGCCACCTGCTCCTCGCCCTTGACGGGGGCTGTCGCCTCCCCGAGCCGATTCGCCAGGCCCATCTCCTGGTGAACGCCCTGCGGTGTGCGGGGGGGAGAAGGTGGGCGGGGGCCGCCCTTGACGGCTGAGCACCATTCCTGGTAGGACTCCTCCCAGGTCCCTGTCGGCTCTCCGTGCGATGGGCGGGGCAGGGGCATGGGAGAGAGGATTCATCCGTCGAACCCACCGAGTGACCGGAAAGGAGAGACCCATGATGCGCGTCTTCGTCCTCACCTTGGCCCTGGCTGCTTGGGTTTCCCACGTGGTCTGGGCCCAGGAGGTGCCCCGCCCCCCCCTAATTCCCCAGGCGGCCGTGCAGCAGCCCGCGGCCCCACGCCCCAGTTCTGCCAAGGGGCGGTACGTCTTCTATCCCGCCCAGACGCCGGGAGGGCTCGAATATCTCCTGGACACCGCGACCGGGGACCTCTGGATCGTCTCCCTCGATCCGGAGACGAACTACAAGTACCTGGGCTTCGTCCCCAAGGGGCCGACCTTCAGCTTCGAGGATATCCTGCGGCAAAAGCAGCATCGACGTCCGCTGGGGCAGTAGTCCGGTGTCGACGACCGGGCTCCTTGAGTGGGGTCGAGGGGATTGCGCCATGACCGAAAGGACCGGCAGCGAGATGACGGCGTTCGGTCGGCCCTTTGCTGCGGTCTTCCCGGAGCTTGACGATGCCGAGGTGGTCTGGGAGGAGGTCGCCAGCGACTTGGAGGGAGAGGCCGTCCCCCTGGGGCAGATGTCGATGCGGGTGCAGGAGGGCTATTTTCAGGGTCGGATCCCCTGCGCCCACTCGGAGTGCCACGCGGGAGGCTACGAGGTGGAGCGGGTTATCGACGAGATGGTCCGTGCCGGGGAGGATTTCCGTGAAGGGATCCTGACCTGTCCCGGATGGCTGGTCTCTTCGGAGCCGGATTCGGTCCGGATCCCCTGCGTCCACGCCATCAGTTACCGAGTTGTCCTTGTCTACAAGAGCAGGAGCTGAACGTCCCTCATGACTTCCCGGGGCCACCCTCAGGGCGTCTCATGCTCGGGGAGTCACGTGAACACGAGAAGATCACTTTCCCGTCAGAGCCAGGGAGACTGACAGGAATCGGTGTCCGGCTTCCTGAGAGGCCTTTCCCCCCTTCAGTTCCATCGGCTTTTGGATCCTTCCCAGAATCTGCCGGTCTGTGTGCGCTGGTGCGCGATTTCCTCTCAGAGTAACGGCTAGTCCTGTCCGCGGCAACGGAGAGCCACCTTGCTCCCCCGGGTGGTCCTGATCTTGCAAAGGGCCTGAGGGAAGGGCGGTTGTCTCTGGCTTCCTGGCCGCCCGGGTGAGGGAGGGGAGATGAAGAAGATACGCGTTTTGCTGCTGTTGCTCTTCACCGTTGCGGCATACCTCGTTCCGCAGCGATCCTTCGCCATCGGCATCGAGGCGGCGGTGGGAGCCTGGCACCAGAACCCATCGGGCGACATCCGGTTCCTCGGTGATCAACTCGACGTCGAGAGTGATTTCCGGTTCGATGCCGAATTCGAGGTCGTTGGGCGGATCAAGCTGGACCTTCCGGCCCTCTTGCCGAACATCTATGTTATGGCGACCCCCCTGGAATTTGAGGAGACGGGGAACAGGATTGTCACGTTCAACTTTGGGAATCAGACCTTCAGCGCCGGTGTCCCGTTTCGCTCGCGGATCAAGCTCGACCACTATGACATCGCGTTGTTCTATTCCATCCCCTTTCTGAAAACAGCCACCCTCGGCAAACTCAACACCGAGCTGGGGGTGAATCTCAGGGTCATCGACTTCGAGGCAGAGGTCACCCAGACGGGGACGAATACGTCGGCCTCCAAGAGTTTTACGGCGCCGATCCCCATGGCGTACGCCGGGATCCAGTTCAAACCCATCAAGAGGCTCAGCATCGAGGCAGAAGCGCGCGGGATCGCCTTCAGCTCCAATCACTACGTCGACCTGATCGGTCGGGTCAAAGTCCGGCTGCTGGGTCCGCTGTTCGTGGCCGGTGGATATCGATACGAGGATATCGAGATCGACACCAGGGACGTGATCGGCTCCTTCAAATTTCAGGGCCCGTTTGTAGAAGTCGGCGTGACGTTTTAGTTGCCGGCACCGTGATCTCCCCGCAGTGTGTCTGGGTCATGCTGCACATTCGGAGTATCCTGCCATAAATCCTCCCGCCATAGTCTGATCGACCTGCCTGAAGGATCCACCCGGATGTCAGCACTCCCCCCAGGCAAACCTGGGACCGCCTCGGTGGACAGTGTCTTCAGGGATGTGCTATCTTACCGCGGGCGCTTCACCTTCCCTACCTGCTCGTTGATTTCCCGGATACGTGGGGGGTTAGCTCAGTTGGGAGAGCGCTGCCTTCGCAAGGCAGAGGTCGGG
>JBHIAD010000019.1:0-17297 GCA_046758405.1 Methylomirabilales bacterium (SeqCode) | reverse complement strand
AAAGGCCTTTCTTCAGAAGCCCGTGGATAACGACGAACTCTTGGCGACTATTCGGTGGGTCTTAGAAGGATCCAGTGAACCCATGAAAGAGAAAGTGTAAAGTCATCTTTGAGTCAGCCCCAAGCTGAAGGGGGATTGTAGCCGCTATGCCGGCCAATGCTCGGTATACAAGTATAGGTAGACCTGCTGGACAATGGTCAAATTGCTGTCAAAGAAATGGACGATAACCACATCAGAGTCCTCCTGATCGAGGACAACCTCGGAGACGCCCGCCTGATCCGGGAGATGCTGGCCGAGGCCAGGGGCGCTCCGTTCGAGCTGGAGTGCGCCGATCGGCTCTCGACCGGGCTGGAGCGCCTGGCCGCGGGAGGGATCGACGTGCTCCTGTTGGATCTCCTGCTGCCGGACAGCCAGGGGCTTGACACGGTCGGCAGGGTGCGTGCTCTCGCACCGGAAGTACCGATCGTGGTCTTCACAGTTCTCGGCGATGAAACGCTCGCAGTTCAGGCTATCAGGGAGGGTGCGCAGGACTATCTCATCAAGGGCCAGATGGATGGCCACTTGCTGGTGCGAGCCATGCGCTACGCCATCGAGCGCAAGCGAGCCGAGGAGGCCCTGCGGGAGAGCAAGCATCGCCTGGAGGAGGCCCTCGCCGAACTCAAAGCGACGCAGCAGCATGTGCTGCAGCAGGAACGCCTGCATGCCTTGGGTCAAATGGCCAGGGGCATTGCCCATGAATTCAACAACACTCTTTCACCGATTTTGGGCTTCAGTGAAATTCTCCTCAGTCGTCCCGAGAGGCTGGATGACAGGGAGAAAGTGATGCGTCACCTCCAGATGATCAACAACGCCGCCAAAAATGCTGGGACGGCAGTGCGGCGCCTGCGTGAGTTTTATCGTCCCCGCGAAAGGGGCGAAGACTTCGTCCCTGTGAATCTCAATCAGCTGATTGAACATGCTGTCATGCTCACGCAGCCCAGGTGGAAAGACGAGGCACTAGCCATTGGCATCACCATCCGTCTTGAGACTGACACGCAGGACGTCCCGCTCATCGCCGGCAACGAAGCCGAATTGCGGGAGGTGTTGATCAACCTGATTTTCAATGCAGCGGATGCGATGCCCGAGGGTGGTACCATAACCCTCCGCACCCGGGCCGACGGCGGGTACGCCATCCTGGAAGTCAGCGACACCGGTACCGGGATGACTGAAGAAGTTCGCCAGCGGTGCCTGGATCCCTTCTTCACCACGAAAGGCCGACAGGGGGCCGGCCTCGGGCTGGCGACCGTATACGGTATCATCCAGCGGCACCAAGGGACGCTTGCCATTGAGAGCGAACAGGGCAGGGGGACGACCGTCCGCATTCGCCTGTCCGCTCATAGAGTGCAAGAGGCAGCGGGCAGAGCGTCGGTCACAGGAGCCCCGTCGCGGCCACTTCATCTTCTCGTCGTGGACGACGAACTGCCGGTGCGGGAGGTGGTGACGGAGTATCTGACCGGCGACGGGCATACCGTTGAGACAGCGGCCAATGGACGGGAAGGACTCCAGAAATTCTGGGTGGGTTGGTTCGATGTGGTGGTGACGGATCAGGCGATGCCCGAAATGCCCGGTGACCAACTGGCAGCCGCCATTAAACGGGCTGCGCCGAAAAAACCGGTCATTCTGCTGACCGGGTTCGGCGACGTTCTGAAAGACTCCGGCGAGAGGCCAACGGGCGTGGACTTTATTGTGAGCAAGCCCGTGACCCTGACCGCCCTCCGGCAGGCGCTGGTGGAGGTAACGGCGGACTAAGTTCGATTGCCTCCAGGATCGCGGAGCAAGCTCCCTCGGAGCCCTCAGGCCTCTACGAGGCCGCTCGCGATCAATCCCCAGAGCAGCAGCCCGAGGCCGATGCGGTACCAGATAAAGATATAGGTTGTGTGCCGCCGGAGATACTTGAGAAGGAAATCGATGGCGGCGTAGCCGCTGATCGCGGCGGCGGCGAGGCCGAGAAGCAGATCCCCCCACCCGATCTGCTCGATGCCGCTCCCGAGCAGGCCCGTCAGCTTGTAGAGTCCGCTCGCCAGGATCGCAGGGATCCCGAGGAGGAAGGAGAACCGGGTCGCCGCCTCCCGTGTCATCCCCACAAACAGACCGGCCGTGATCGTCACCCCCGACCGTGACGTGCCCGGCACCAGGGCCAGGGCCTGGGCGAGACCGATCGCCTGACTCTGGAGGAATCCGATCCGGTCCATCGCAAGCCGGCGCGATCCTCTGACCTCGGCCAGCCAGAGCACCAGGGCCAACCCGACCAAGCTGCTGGCGATCACCGATAGGGAGCGCCCCCCCCCTTCGATGAAGTCCTGGAAGAGGAGGCCCGCAATCCCGATGGGAAGGGTACCGATCAGGATGAACCAGGCCAGGCGCGCCTCCATACTCTGCAATGGACGACCCCGCAGAAGGCCGCGGATCGCTTCGCGGGTGAGCGCCCCAAGGTCGCGCGCGAAATACACCAGGACGGCCACCAGCGTCCCAAGCTGCAGGACCGCCGAGAGGGGGGCGCCCGGATCGGCCCAGCCCAAGAGCGCCGGGATGATCCGGAGGTGCGCGATACTGCTGATCGGCAGAAACTCCGTAAGCCCCTGGATCAAGCCCAGCATTGCCGCTTGCCCTGTGGACATCCCGCCGCTTTCCACCCTTGCAGACCTCCTCGTCTATTTCCCCGATCCAGCCTGCGAGAGTCCAACTGAGAGAAGGGTCATCGCCCGCTCCACTTGCTCGCGGGATCCCATGAGAACCAGCACGTCCCCGACCCGGATTTCCGCGCCCGGCCCCGGGTTGGCCATGATGTGCCCATCCCGGATCACGGCCACCACCGAGGCCCCGGTCCGCCGACGCAGCTCAAGCTGACCGATGGTCTTCCCCACCCCGGAGCGTCCCTCCTCCACCAGATACGTCTCCAGATCAACCCGAGCGAAGATCCGGGCGGCGTCCGAGAGGGGTAATCGGGCGCCCGTAAGCTGCCGGAGCATGTCGTATCGCTCCCGGCGAAACTCCTCCACGTGCCTCCCAATCACCGCCTGTGGCAGGTGGTAGCGGTGCAGCACATGGGCAAAGAGCTCGATGGAGGCCTCGAACTCCTCGGCGACCACCTCGTCCGCGCCAAGCCGGTACAGCTCATCAAGCTCCACCAGATACCGGGTCCGAGCCACAATAAAGAGCCGGGGATTCGCCTCCCGGGCGAGGCGAACTGCCCGGCGGATCGAGGTCGGATCGGAGATGGCGACGACCAGGAGCTTGGCGCGTTCGATCCCGAGGCGCTCAAGGAGCCCTGCCCCGGCCACATCGCCGTAATAGATCGGCTCGCCCTGCTCGCGGGCGCGCCGGACCGTCTGGCCGTTCAGCTCCAGGATGCAGTACGGGATCTCGGTCGCCCTCAGGACCTGGGAAAGCTGCCGGCCGGTGGGCCCGTACCCGATGATGATCACATGGTTCTGGAGCGGCACCTCCTTCGGGCCGACCCCCCCGATGGCTTTGCCGGGAAACCACCGCTGGAGCCGTCCGAGGCGGGCCGCGCGCGGGGCCGCGCGCGGGCTCCATTGAACGACGAGCGGCGTGAGCACCATGCTGATGACCGACGCCGACAGGAATATCTGATTCAGCCCGGGGGTCAGCAGCCCCAGGTGAAGCCCCATCCGCGACAGGACAAAGGAAAACTCCCCGACCTGGGCCAAGGTCAGGCCCACCAGAGCAGCGATGCGGACCGGGTAGCCGAGGATGAGGACAGCTCCTCCCGCAACCGCCGCCTTCCCGATCAATATGGCAACGAGCATTCCGAACACCGCGGCGGGGTGCTCCAGGAGGCTTCGGGCATCCATCAGCATCCCGACCGAGATGAAGAAGAGGCTGCTCAGGCTGTCGCGAAAGGGGAGGATATTCGCCAATGCCTGATGGCTGTATTCGGAGTCCGCGATCACCATCCCGGCTAGGAAGGCCCCGAGCGCCAGCGAGAGCCCGATCTGCGAGGTGGCCCAGGCGGTCCCGAGACAGATCAGGATGATGGAGATCAGGAAAAGTTCCGGACTCCGGAGCTTGGCGATTTGAAAGAGGAAGCGAGGAACGATCAGGCGCGAGAGCAGGAGGATGATCGCCACGGTGATGGCTGCCTTTCCCAGGGCCCAGACGACCGCAGTTGGCGCGGAGGTCTCCATACCAGCCAGCAGGGGGGCGATCAGCATCATGGGGACAACGCAGAGATCCTGAAAGAGCAGAATCCCCACGGCAAACCGGCCCTGGGGAGAATCGATCTCTCCCCGTTCCATCAGGATCTTCAGGACAATCGCGGTGCTGGACAGGGCGAGGAGGAATCCGAAGAAGACTGCTCGCGGCGGCCCCAGGCCGATAAGCCAGAACGCTCCCGCCGTGAGGAGGATCGTCCCCACAACCTGCAGGCCCCCGCCCCCGAACACGAGACGGCGCATCTGGCTGAGGGTGGAGAAAGAAAACTCCAGGCCGATGGTGAACAGGAGCAGGACCACGCCGATCTCGGCCAGGAGTTCGACCTGGTGCAGATCGTGGATGAGGCTCAGCCCGTAGGGGCCGATCAGGACCCCTGAGGTGAGGAAGCCGACGACCGCAGACTGCCGGAGCTTGTGGAATCCCCAGACCACGAGGGTGGACACCGCGAAG
Organism: Methylomirabilales bacterium (SeqCode); assembly: GCA_046758405.1. Lineage (GTDB taxonomy): Bacteria > Methylomirabilota > Methylomirabilia > Methylomirabilales > CSP1-5 > JBHIAD01. The sequence goes on along the minus strand of JBHIAD010000019.1, from coordinate 12,632 downwards.
ACGAGGACGAGGTCTCGGAGAAACCCGAAGGACTGCATGCCTGCTCCAGCGGAAGAGAGGAAGAGATCGCTTGCGGGCCGTCCTCAGGGGATCGGTGTAATCTCCTGGACCCCCGGGGAGGGATCCACAACTTCCTCCTCGCGGACGGTGGCCTCAGAGGCCGCCTCGATGAGGGCCTTCAGGTCCACCGTGGACTGAAAGAGGGCGTTCAGCAGGGTGGGCACGCCCACCCGCCCCAGGCGGGGGTCCTCCGCAAAGAACTGATCCACCCGCAGCCTCAGGTCCCCGATCGTCCGGACCGCTGACGGGGGATCAATCGGCGCGCCGGCCGCATCAAACCCTTCCACGAAGCCCTTGAGGTAGAAGAGCTTTTGCTCATTGCTCCAGGCCTGCCACTGGCTCCCAGGGGTCCGGAAGGGAACCGATTGCTCCGCTGGGGCAAGCTGAAGACCTAGGATGAGGCCAACGGCGATCCCTCCCAAAAGGGAGCAACCAAAGACGGACGATCTCCGGACCCTTTGCCCCCTGTCCACGCCACACCGCCTACGGATAGGTGAACCCTTCGAGCCTCCTATGTGTTCGCCCATTTTTCAGGACCAGACCCAGCGGGTCAAGACCTTTCTCTCTCGACCTCCCCCCTCGCAGTGCGCACGGGGCCTTTTCGACGGCACCGGCGGGGCCATTGTCTCGCCCCCCAGGTTCTGCTAGGCTGACCCCTGATGTGCGCGGCAGTTTTTCGTCACTCCAGGACACGTGAATGACCGGACCGATCCGGAGCGATCTTGAACCCTTCACAGTCCCGCAACCGGCGCCCACCCTGAGCTACTGCGGGATCCTACACTCCCTAGAGTGAGGGATGCGATTCTCCGGGATAGCCCGGGAGCCTGAACGGCAGTGCCGAGAGAGGAGCAGTCATGGGACCGCCAGCCTACCCGTGTCCCCGTTGCGGAGGGTTGAATTGGATCGCCTATGGGGTCGAGGAGGACGGGATCTACACCTTTGCCCTTGTCGCCGGCAAGAAACAACCCGACGGGAGCTTTGAAACCGACCTAAGCCGCGTCCTCACCCTGGAACCCTACTCGTGCGGGGTTTGCGGGGCAGTGGAGCTCTACCGACCGCAGGCGCAGTCGGGAGACCGCGGACACGCTTGAGTCGGACGTCCCACTCCAGGCCGAGGGGACTCGCGGCCGACCTTCAACCCGGCAGCCAGGAGCACCAGAGTACGGCGCAGAGTAACGCTCAGGCGGCTCCGGTATCCAGCTGCATGCGGCGTAGCCTGAGCGAGTTCGACACCACGGTGACCGAAGAGAGCGCCATCGCCCCCCCGGCCAAGACCGGGCTCAGCAAGAGTCCGGAAAACGGATAGAGCGCCCCCGCCGCCACCGGGATCAGGATCACGTTGTAGGCGAAGGCCCAGAAGAAGTTTTGCTTCATCGTCCGGATTGTCCGCTTGCCGAGGTCAGTCGCGGTCACCACCGCTCGGAGATCGTCGGCGATCAGGGTGATGTCGGACGCTTCGATCGCCACATCCGTCCCCGTCCCGATGGCGATTCCCACATCGGCCTGCGCCAGGGCCGGCGCGTCGTTAATCCCGTCCCCCACCATCGCCACCCCCTCGCCGTTGGCCTGGAGTTGCTCCACCGCCTTCGCCTTCTCCTGGGGCAGAACCTCGGCGCGCACCCGATCGATCCCCACCTGCCGGGCGATCGCCTCGGCCGTGCGACGGTTGTCTCCGGTGATCATCACCACCTCAAGGCCGAGCCGATGCAGGGCCGCCACCGCCGCCTTGGCATGAGGCTTCAGGGTGTCCGCCACAGCGATGATCCCAGCCAGGCGCCCCTCAACGGCAACAAACATCGGCGTTTTCCCCTCATCCGCGAGGCGCGTGGCTTCCGTCTCGAGGGGGCCGAGCTCAAATCCCCGGTCCTGCATCAACTTGCGATTACCGAGCAGCAGGTGCCGTCCATCCACCTTGGCCTCGATCCCGTGGCCGGGGATGGCCTCGAAGCCCTCGATCTCGCCCACCCCGATCCCCGCCTTCTTGGCGTGCCGCACGATTGCCTCACCGAGAGGATGCTCGGAACCCCGCTCGGCCGTCGCCGCCAGCCGCAGCAGCTCCCGCTCCGCCTCGTTCACGGTTGACGGTTCACGGTTCACGGTGGAGACCGGATCCTCCTGTGAACCATGAACGGTGAACGGTGAACTGACCACGACGTCGGTCACGGAGGGTTCCCCCCGGGTCAGGGTGCCGGTCTTGTCCAGGACGACCGCCCGGAGCTCGGCCACAGCCTCAATCGCCTCGGCCCCCCGAAAGAGGATCCCGTGTTCCGCCCCCTTGCCGACGCCGACCATGACCGCGGTGGGCGCCGCCAGACCGATGGCGCAGGGGCACGCGATCAAGAGCACCGTCATGAAGTTCGAGAGGGCAAAGATGAAGGCCGGGACCGGCCCGAGGACGAGCCAGAGGGCAAAAGTCAGCAGCGCGATCCCGATCACGATTGGGACGAACACCCCCGCGATCCGGTCCGCGATCTGCTGGATCGGGGGCTTTGAGCCCTGCGCCTGCTCCACCAGCCGAATGATCTGGGCCAGGACCGTCTCCCGACCCACCCTGGTCGCCTCGAAGGTGAAACTCCCGGTCCTGTTCAGCGTGGCCCCAAAGACCTGGTCCCCGGGGCGCTTCTCCACGGGGAGGCTCTCGCCGGTGAGCATGGATTCATCCACGGCCGAGGCCCCCTCCCGGAGGACTCCGTCCACCGGGATCTTCTCGCCCGGCCGCACCACCACCCGATCCCCGGGACGCACCTGGTCGAGAGGAATGTCCCGCTCCGCACCCGCCCGCACCACCCGTGCGGTCTTCGCCTGAAGCCCCATCAGCTTCTTGATCGCTTCGCCGGTCCGCCCGCGCGCCCGCGCCTCGAGCCAGCGCCCGAGGATGATTAAGGTGTGCAGGACCGCCACCGCCTCGAAGTAGATTGCGGCCTGCCCCTCCACGGCGAAGAAGCCCGGTGCGAAGGTCGCGACCACGCTGTAGAGGTAACCCGCGTTCGTGCCCAGAGAGACCAGGGTGTTCATGTCGGCCGTCCGGTGTCTGAGCGACGTCAGGAAGCCCCGGTGAAACTGCCAGCCGACCCACAGGTGGACCGGTGTCGCCAAGAGAAACTGCCCCAGGGAGCTCGACAGGAAACTGGGGAGATAGGGCCTGAGGAAGTGGAGTCCCATGTGCGGCAGCGCACCCAGGACGACCAGGGCGCTCAGGATCGCGCCCACGCCGAAGCGGAGCCGGAGTGCCCGGATCTCCGCCTCGCGTCGGGTCCGATCCCGATCCTCGCCGACCAGCCCCTCCACCTCGAGGGGCGTATAGCCGGCCTCCTCGATCACCCGCCGGAAGTCTCCCACGGACGCAACCCTCGACAGGTACCTGATCGTCGCCTTCTCGGCTGCCAGGTTCACGCCCGCCGTGAGGACGCCGGGCACCTGGCCCAAGCCCCGCTCGATTCGCTCCACACACGAGGCGCAGTGCATCCCCTGGATCGGGATGGTGACCTCCTCGGTCGGCGCCTCGTAGCCGAGATCCCGGATCGTCCGAACCAATGTCTCAGGGGAGGCCTCCTTCGGGTCATAGGTCACCATTGCCCGCTCCGCCCCGAAGTTCACCTGGGCCACGCTGACGCCGGCGACCTGCCGGAGCCCCTGCTCAATCTGGGAAGCACAACTCGCGCAGTGCATCCCCTGGATCGGGATGTCAATGGTTGTCGTTGCCATCGGACTGACTCCTCCTACCGGCGTGCTGCGTAGACCTCCATCAGCTCCGCAAGGACCCGTTCCCGATCCGTGGGATCGTCGGATCGGATTGCATGGGTCACGCAGGTGTCCAGGTGATTCTCGAGCATGAGCGCTCGGATCTTCTTGAGCGCCTGCTCCACCGCGTCGATCTGTTTAATGATGTCGATGCAGTAGGCTTCCTCCCCGACCATCCGGGCGATTCCCCCGAGATGGCCGCTCGCGGACTTGAGCCGCCGCAGAATCTCATCCTGCACTTCGGGCTTGATTCCCACGGGGAAGGGCCGGTGTCGATGGTCCAGCGCACCCTCTCTCATCAAGGAACCTCCTCGTGTTACACCCACATAACCACCATCCCTCCCACCTGGGGGGGGATATAGTCTAATTTACTAATAGATAAGCTTCTTGTCAAGTGGCTCTGGATCGTGCAGGCGGCGATGCGTCCCCTGCCCATGGCCACTCGTCCGCCTCCCGGGGGCCTCCTCGGCCTCCACCCCACACCGGCATGAAATGAATCTTATGGGAAGCAGTGCCCACCGCATCGCAGTGAATCAGGCAGCCGACTGGGCGTGCGGATCAGCGGATCAAATGGTCCATCACTCCATTCAGCTCAGCAATATAGACCGTGTAGCCCTTCGGCTCGGTCGCTTCCACGGATTGCTCCCTCGCTCAGGGCATTCGCCTCGCGCCGGATAATCCGATGAAAAGGCCTACCATGAGCGAGCGTTGCGAAGCGGCGCGAGTCGAATGGCTCCCCGGGCAGGACTCGAACCTGCAACTTTGCGGTTAACAGCCGCACGCTCTACCATTGAGCTACCGGGGAACAGGCACGATGTCGGATGTGCATCGTAGCCGAAATAGCGGCAGAGGTCAACGGGGCGGAGTCAGGCCTTCCGCTTGAGGTCCTGGAGGACGGCCTTGGCAGCAGCCTTGAGGGTCTCGAAGACTCCGATCCCCTTCGGGGCCACGGCCTCGAACCAGGGGACGTTCCGGAAGTTCAGCGCGCGCTGCAGCTCCTCAACCGGGACGACGTTCGGAAGATCACGCTTGTTGTACTGGAGGACGAGAGAAATCTTGTCCAGGGAGATCCCCTGGGCGTCCAGGTGCCGTTCGAGATTCTCGAGGCTCTCGATGTTCGACTCCATCCGCTCGATCTGCGAATCAGCAACGAAGACCACCCCGTCGGCCCCCTTCAGGATCAGCTTCCGACTGGCATCGTAGAAGACTTGACCGGGGACCGTGTACAGATGGAACCGTGTCCGGAACCCGCGGATGGCCCCAAGCTCGAGCGGCAGGAAGTCGAAGAAGAGCGTCCGTTCCGTCTCGGTCGCGAGCGAGATGAGCTTGCCCTTGGTGTTGGGGTCCACTTTCTGGTGGATGTGCTGCAGGTTTGTCGTCTTCCCACAGAGGCCGGGGCCGTAGTAGACGAGCTTGCAGTTGATTTCACGGGCCGAGTAGTTGATAAAGGACATCGGTTAGGTCCTACCAAAGAGGTTATCGATGTCGTCGTCCGTGATCTCCCACTGCGATCCGAAGGGGCCGCCCTTCTTCTCCTGGCCCTTGGCATGGCGCTGGATCTCCTGAAAGATCCTCACCATCTCTTCGGAGGCCTTCTTGACGCGGAGGCGGATGAGGCCAAGGGTGGATCGCTGATCGAAGATCACCAGGAGGATCAACCGCTCAGCAACGACAGAGATGTGCAGGTGGTCCTTCTCTCCCTCATGAAAGAGGACGGAGAACTCCCGTTCTCCCAAGAGCTGGGCGAGACCGCCGGTCGCAGCGATATTGCCGGCAGTGAGCGAGGCGAGGGCAGTCGTATCCATGTTTCCCGTCTCGCCGACATTCGCGACCAGCTGCCCATTCTTGTCGATCAGGAAGGCCGCCTTGGCCCGTGATTCCTCGTGCAGCTTTTTGAGGCATGCGGTGATCTTGGCCAAGTCCCCTTCGTAGATGATCAGATCGGAACCGGGACGCACGCTCTCCCCTCCTCAGACATCTCTGCCGGCAGGCTGCCATGCGAGCTTACAACTTTCATGCCAGGTTTGCGCTTCAGCATAACCGCGCCAGGCTCCATTTGGTCACCGGTCCTCCAGACGCGCCTGTAGGCTCTTCGTACCGCTCAAGACAGCCGCCTCGCTAGGGGGAATAGGTCAGAAGGGCACTACCTCATCTCTCGACGCCCCTCAAGGGCCCGCGCCACGGTGACCTCGTCGGCGTATTCCAGGTCCCCTCCCACCGGAAGGCCGTGGGCGATCCGGCTCACCCGGACCCCCAACGGACGAATGAGTCGCTGGAGGTAGAGCGCGGTCGCTTCGCCCTCGACATTCGGATTCGTGGCGATGATCACCTCCTTGACCTCTCCAGCCTGGAGGCGGGCCAAGAGTTCTTTGGTCAGGAGGTCATCCGGACCACGCCCCTCGAGGGGCGACAGGGAGCCGTGCAGGACATGATACAGCCCCTTGAACTCTCCGCTCTTTTCAACAGCCAACAGGTCGTTCGCCTCTTCCACCACGCAGAGGATCCCCCGGTCTCGACCCGGATCCTGACACACCGGGCAGGTCTCCTCCTCGGCGATGTTGAAGCAGATCCGACAGAACCGGATCTTCTCCTTGAGTTCGACGATGGTCTCGGCCAGCTGGAGCACCTCGTCACGAGGGGCCTTCAAGAGGTAGAAGGCTAGGCGCTGCGCCGTCTTGACACCGATGCCAGGCAGGCGGACGAACGCGCCGATCAGCCGCGTCAGGGAGGGGGTATACCGAAAGGTCACGCTTCCCCCTCAGAACATCCCCGGGAGGCCGAGGCCCCCCGTCAGCTTGCCCATCTCGCTCGCCAGAAGCTCCCGGGAACGGGTGATGGCGTCGTTGGTGGCCGCCACGATCAGGTCCTGGAGCATCTCGAGGTCCCCCGTCTGGGTCACTTCGGGGTCGACCCGAACGCCGATGATGTCCCCGCGGCCATTCGCCGTCACCGTCACCATGCCGCCACCCGCGGTGCCCTCGACCTGCATGGCCGCGGCCTGCGCTTGAATCCGCTCCATCTCCGCCTTGACCTTCTGCGCCTGCTTCATCAAGTTCCCGAAGTCCTTCATCGCCTCCTCACGCTCTCGCCGTCAGCAAGGGTGGACAGGTCCCTCCCCTGACTCCTCCAGGATCGTCCCCTCAAAGAGCTGGAGCGCCTCCCGCACCAAGGGGTGGTCGGGCGCCGGCCTCTCGGTCTTCGGCGTGGGCCGCGAGGCACCGGAGACGAAACGGCACGCCACCTGAAGACGCCGCCCGAAGACCGCGGCCGCGACATCGGCGACGAGCTTCTTGATCTCCAAGTCTTCAAGGAGCGACCGGGCAAACGAGGTCCCATTCGCAAAGGTGATGGTCAGGGTATCGGCCTCCAGACTCACCTCTACTGCCTCGTCCAGGAGCGGGGCCAGGGACTGTTTCCGCCTGCCGACCCGCTCCTTGACCGTGCGCCACATCGCCTCGACCTCCGGGGTCTTCCCGGGGGGCGGTTCGGCGGCCACCGGCCCCTTCACGGCCTCAGCCGGGGCGGAGACCGGAGGGGCTTGGGACACCGGCGGGGGAGCCCGCTCTTCCCTCCCCCGGGGGCGCACACCAGGACCGGCCCCAGTCAGACCCTCGTCGGTGGTCGAGGCGAAGAGAGAGCCCTGCGGGGGAGACGGCACAGCGGAGAGCGCCCGCCCCAGGCGTGCCTCGAGGGCCTCCAGGCGGCCCAGCAGGGACTGAATCGACTCGAGGTCCTGCGCCTCGGTCATCCGCACCAGGACCATCTCCAGGGTGAAGCGGGGCTCCGCACTGCGCCGAATGGCAGCCTCGGCCTCCCACAAGAGGTGCATCATCAGTTCCAAGTGGGGACGGGAAACCCGATGGGCGCGTTCCCGACGCGCCTCGAGGGCCTCCCCACCGAATCCGAGAATCTCGCTCGGCCGTTCGCTCACCTGGACCACGAGGAGATCTCGGAGGTAGTGGAGGAGGTCGAGGGTGAAGACCCGGAGATCCCGCCCGTTTGCGCAGCACTCATCTACGAGGTCGAGGACGCGCGCCGCGTCCCCCGCGAGGAGCGCATCGACCGTGGCCAGCACCACCGCTTCGGCGGTCCACCCGAGAACGGCAGCCACATCCTCCCCCCTCACCCGCTTCCCGGCGTAGGCAATCACCTGATCCAGGATGCTCTGTCCGTCCCGCAGGCTCCCGTCAGCCGCCCGGGTGAGCGCCGCCACGGCGTCCTCCGTCAGCTCGATCTGCTCGGCCGCCGCCACGGCCCGGAGCCGTGCTGCCAGCTCGGCGTGGCCGATGCGACGGAAGTCGTACCGTTGACAGCGCGAATGAATCGTCGCGGGGACCCGGTGGGGCTCAGTCGTCGCCAGGATGAAGACGACCCGGGCAGGAGGCTCCTCGAGGGTCTTGAGCAGCGCGTTGAAGGCCCCCTGGGAGAGCATGTGCACCTCGTCGATGATGTAGATCTTGTATCGCCCCCGGACCGGGTGATAGATGAGTTGTTCCTGAAGCTCCCGGACCTTCTCTACCTGGGTGTGGGTAGCCCCGTCGATCTCGATACAGTCCACCGCGTTCCCCGCGGCGATCTCCGCGCAGCTCAGGCAGACATTGCAGGGAGTAGGGGTCGCCCCTGCTTCACAGTTCAGGGCTTTGGCAAGGATCCGGGCCGTCGTGGTCTTCCCGACCCCACGGGGACCGGCGAAGAGGAAGGCGTGGGCGACGCGACCTTGCGCCAGGGCATTGACCAGGGTCCGGGTAACGGGCTCCTGGCCGACCACCTCCTCGAAGCGCTGGGGCCGCCACCGCCTGGCGAGCACCTGGTATGACATAGCATCCTCGTTCACGGTTCAGGGTTCACCGTTCACGGACGGCCCCGAAAAGGATCGCTGCCCCCTTCCCGTCCATGAACCGTGAACTGTCAACTGTGAACTCGCAGAGCCTTGGCCGTGCACCCACCGTCGATCCGCCCCCAGGACACTGGTCCACGCCACGGCTCAGATCGAGTGCCCCCACGGCACAGGGGGCCGTCGCTTACCGCTGCTCCCTTCCGGACCTGACGGGGTTCACGCCTCCTCCTTGCGTGGGACCCAACCCTCAACGCCATGGACCGCAGCCGGTGGACCGGGAGGCTCAAGACCTCGGGTGGGAATTCGACCCCGCTAGAGCGGATTGCGGGTTCAGGGCACCGCTAGCTCCCCGTCTAGCACGACCAAGGCTCTCTTTGCGGACGGTTCACAGTTCATAGTTCACGGTTCACAGACCAAACCCACCGAGTATGAGGCCCTCTTCCCGCCATGAACTGTGAACCATGAACTATGAACACCGAGCCCGTCGGGCAGGATCGGATGGCGGAGAGGCCGGGATTCGAACCCGGGGTGGGTGTCACCCCACACACGCTCTCCAGGCGTGCACCTTCAACCACTCGGTCACCTCTCCGCACCATTTGGTTCACAGTTCAGGGTTCATGGTTCACGGATGAAACCCCGGGGGGTTCAGGTTCGCAGTTTACGGAGCGGACCAGTCGAGCATATAGCTTCTTCGCTCTGCTGTGAACCGTGAACAGCGACCCCCGCGGGATCGCCTGGCGGAGGGGGTGGGATTCGAACCCACGTGAGGGCTCAGCGCCCCCAACCCGATTTCGAGTCGGGCCCGTTATATCCACTTCGGTACCCCTCCGACCGCCGTTCAGCAAAGAACGTCCTCAGGAGCGCCTGGCACGCCTCCGCGAGGACCCCAGCGCGCACCTCGACACGATGAGTCGACCGGGCATCTGTTGGAATCTGGTAGAGCGAGACCACGGCCCCCGCCTTCGGGTCGCTGGCCCCGTACACCAAGCGGGAAACGCGTGCGTGCAGGAGGGCTCCAGCGCACATCGCACAGGGCTCGATCGTCACATAGAGCGTTGCCCCTGTCAACCGGTAATTCCCGAGGAATGCCCCGGCCTCGCGGAGTGCGAGCAGCTCTGCGTGGGCGGTCGGATCGCGGCGGTGGACCGGAGCGTTATGCCCCCGGCCAAGCACTCTCCCGTCCCGGACAACTACCGCACCGACGGGGACCTCGCCAGCGCCCCGAGCGGCCCTGGCCTCGCGAAGGGCCTCGGCCATAAACCGTTCATCCAGATCCATTTCTTCCAGTTCCCCTTCGCTCCACGTAGTTTCGAAGCGGTGCAAGGGTATCACAGGGCGCCCAGGCCAGCAACGGCCCCAGGGTGGCGCGCCCCGACTTATCGACCCACCGGCCCTTCGGGCGGTGAGACCCGGATCGTCACGGTGACTTCCCCTCCCGACGGGACTGACACTGCCCGCTGCCGGGTCCCGAGTGTTTCATGCCACACTTGCAGGGCGTAGGAGCCTGGAGGAACCCCATCGATCCGGAAATGTCCTTCCCGGTCGGTGACCACGACCAGGGGGTTATCGGTCACCAGGATATAGGCCCCCATCCAGGTGTGGCCCACATCACAGACGATCCGCACAAGTCCTGGCTTGGCAAGAACCGCCTCGGTCCGATCTCGAAAATGGGGGAGGGCGACATGGAAGAGGGTCCCCCCATCGGGGAGACGGGCGTGGGCGGTATGGAGGATCGGGTCGCTATTACGGACAATGAGCCGGCTGCCCACGGGCGCGACCTGGACGCGCGGCAGAAACTGGCAGCCCCGGTTGTCCAGCAGGGCGACCGGGTCCGCGGCAGGATGCCGCCGCGCGGGCGGGCCCGTGAGGATGACGACCGCCCCCAGCACCCCACCGTCCGCCGAGAGCTTGAGCCGATCCACGAGTTGCCGGTCCCCACAGAACGCCCGATGCTTGCGGACTTGCTCCCAAAGGGGCTCCGGCCGCAATCCGACAAAGACCACCCGGCCCGTGAGGGTGCCGGGAGGGCGGATCTCCGGTGTCACCGCCCCCTCCCCGAGGAGTAACAACCAGAGGGCGAAAAGGGGGGCGAGCACCTTCACATCAGCTTCCGCTCAACGAGCCCTGCCAGAAGGACGGCTACGAGTCCCCTCCAAAGCTCCTGGCTGGCATAGGAATTGCTTAATCGGGAGAGTCACGAGCCCACTCGGGCCATACCCGACTCCGTAAGGAGGCGCAGATGCCCCGCATCTTGATCGCTGAGGACGACCTGCTGGCCCGGGCCTTTCTCCGCGACATCCTCGGTCAGGAAGAGGGTTGGGAGGTGATCGAGGCCCAGGATGGACCCGAGGCGATCGAGATCGCCCAAAAGGCCCATCCGGATCTCATCCTGCTCGATCTCGTCCTCCCCTCCCTCGATGGGCGTGTCGTCTGCAAGACCCTCAAGGCGGATGACGAGCTCTCCGCCATCCCGATCATCGTCACCACCAGCCGATCGGAGCGCGACGAGCTCCGCCAATGCTTCGAGGCTGGGGCGGACGACTACCTCCTGAAGCCGGTCGATGCGGTGGAGCTGCGCACCCGGGTGGAGGCTCACCTGCGGGCCAAGGAGGCGGTCGAGACCCTGGAGCGAGAGAGGCGCGATCTGGCGTCGGTCCTCGAGATCGCCCGTGCCGTCTCCTCCACGCTCTGCGCGAATGAAATCTTCCAGATCATCGTCACCCAAACGGCCAAGATCGTGGGCGCCGTCCGCTGCTCGCTGGTCCTGATCGACGAGAACGGGCAGACCGCTTACGTCCTCGCCTCCCACGACGATCCGACGGTGACTAGCCTCGAGATCCAGCTCGCCAAGTATCCGGAGATCTGCGAGGCCATCGCCCGCTGCCAACCGGTCGTCATCAACGACGTCTGCCAGGATCCGCTCGTGCGTGAGATGCGAGATCAGCTCCTGCCGCTCGGGTTCGAGTCAATCCTCGTGATTCCCATCATCATCCGCGACAGCGTGGTCGGTACGATCATCCTTCGGAGCACGCGGCGGGGCAAGGCCTTTGGCGACCACGAGCTCCGGCTCTGCGAGATCATCGCCGAGATTGCCGCCAATGCCCTGCGGAACGCCCACCTCTTCGAGAACATGCATCTGAACGCCCTGAGCCTCGAACGGCTCACCCTGGTGGACGATTTGACCCAGTGTTACAATCGGCGCTTTCTCACCGCTCGCCTCGAAGAGGAATTCCAGCGGGCGGCTCGGTATCGCTCACAACTGTCCCTGATCATGATGGACATCGATGGCTTCAAGAAGGTCAACGATGTCTGCGGCCACCGGGTGGGCGATGCCTTGCTCCGGGCCTTGGCTAACATGACCCGCCAGGCGGTGCGCAAGAGTGACCTCATCTGCCGGTACGGCGGTGAGGAGTTCACCCTCCTCCTGCCCCTGACGCCGGCCGATGGCGCCCACGCCGAAGCCGAACGGCTCTGGGAGACGATCCGATCACACCGCTTCCCCCTGCCCGAGGAGCTCCTCCCCGTCACCATCAGCCTCGGGGTGGCCTCTTTCCCCCAGGAGGAGGTCTCCGAGGGCCTCGCCTTGCTCGAGCGGGCCGACCGGGCCCTCTACCGCGCCAAACAACAGGGCAAAGATCGGGTCGCCTGTAGCTGGACCGAGTAACCCTGCGCCACCGAAACGGGCGGGAAGCCGGATTTCGGAACCCAATAGCAAGCCGGGGGCCGGCACTTGCTGGCCCCCGGCCTCCCATGGCGCGCCCAGAGGGATTTGAACCCCCGACCTGCGGATTCGTAGTCCGACGCTCTATCCGGGCTGAGCTATGGGCGCATGATCTGGTTCACGGTTCAGGGTTCATGGTTCATGGTAATGGAACTACTGCCTAGAGGTGTCCGATGCTCCATCAACCATGAACTACGAACCATGAACGATCCCTAAGGGGGATCGATGGCGGAGAGGCCGGGATTCGAACCCGGGGTAGGGCTCATCACCCTA
>JBHIAD010000018.1:0-18040 GCA_046758405.1 Methylomirabilales bacterium (SeqCode) | reverse complement strand
CCTGGGGCTCCCGGGCCGCAGTTACGGGATTGAAATCGCGGGACGTCTCGGGCTCGCGGGTGAGGTCCTCGAACGCGCGCGGGGGTATGTCAGCGAGGAGGGCCAGCGCCTCGAGACGCTCCTCGAGCACCTCGAAGGGGAGCGGCACGCCACGGCAGAGGGCCGGGCGCGCCTCGAGGGGGAGCGTCGCGTGTTCGAGGGCCGGGCGGCGGAGCTCGCAGGCCTGGAACGGATCCTCCGGGCAGAGCTCGCAGCGCTCCGGCACGAGGCGGAGGCACGGGTCAAGGAAATTGTGGCCCAGGTTCGGAAGGAGGGTGATGCCCTGATCCAGGATCTCCGGCGTGGGCAAGGAACCCGTGAGGCCGCGCGTCGCTTCCAGGAGGGGATCCGGGAGCTCGGACACGGGGCCGCAGCGGACTTGCCCTTCGGGGAGGCCCTCCCCACCGCTGAGGTTGAGACTCCTGTCCTGGCGGCCGGGTGGATCGTCCACTCGCGGCGTTTCGGGCAGCAAGGCCGGGTCCTGAGTGGTCCCTCGTCGGAGGGGCGTGACGGGACTGTTGAGGTGGAGCTGCCCCTTGGGAGGGTGCGATTGCCGGCGGTCGACTTGGTGGTCATGCAGGAGCGTCCACCGGAGCCGGCACCGAAGCCGGTGATGCTCTCGGTCGAGCACCAGGCGCGGCTGGAGCTTGACCTGCGCGGGACCCGGGTGGAGAGCGCATTGGAAACGATGGACAAGTACCTGGATGCTGCGCTCGTGGCGGGGCTGAGACAGGTCCGGATCATCCACGGGAAGGGGACCGGGTCGCTGCGCCGGGCGGTTCACGGGGCGCTCATGGCCCATCCGCAGGTGACTCGCTTCAGTCTTGCGGATCAGGTCGAAGGGGGCAGGGGGGCCACAGTTGTCGAACTGTCGGAGGGGTGAGGGCGGAGCCGGGGGGCCAGACGGCCAACGAGGTATCCCATGAGCGGTTTTATTCCTGACGAAACGGTTGCCGAAGTCCTCAGGGTCACGGACATTGTCGAAGTGGTCGGCGCCTACCTGCCGCTCAAGCAGGCGGGTCGAAGCCTGAAGGCCCTGTGCCCATTTCACACGGAGAAGACCCCCTCCTTCGTGGTCAACCCGGATCGGCAGATCTTCTACTGCTTCGGATGTCAGGAAGGGGGGGACGTGTTTCGCTTTGTGATGCGGCGCGAAGGTTTCACCTTTCCCGAGGCGGTGCGACACCTTGCGGAGCGTGCCGGGATCCCGATCCCGGAGCGGCACGGCCGCGGACAGGGAGATGGACGGCTGCGGATCTTCGAGCTGCAGCGTGCGGCCGCTCACCACTTCTCGGAGAACCTGCGGAGAGCACCTGAGGCTGAAAAGGCGCGGAGCTACCTGGCGGGACGAGGGATCGGCCAGGCGCTGATGGATCAATTCCAGCTTGGCTACGCCCTGGACCGGTGGGACGGACTCCTCCGGTCCATGGCCCAGCGGGGTTTTTCGATCAGCGAGATGGAGGCCGGGGGTCTCATTGTCCCTCGGCGAGGAAAGGGGGGACATTATGACCGGTTCCGGGATCGGGTGATCATCCCCATCGCCGATAGCACGGGGAAGGTGATCGGCTTTGGGGGTCGGGCCCTCGGCGGGGGAGAGCCCAAGTACCTGAACTCGCCCGAGACATCCATCTATCGGAAAGGAGCCCACCTCTATGCGCTCCACGTCGCGTCCCGCTCCATCCGGGAGAGCGGGTACGCGGTTCTCGTGGAAGGGTTCTTCGACGCCATCCAGCTGTACGGGGCGGGAGTGGCGCAGGCGGTGGCGACCCTCGGCACGGCTCTCACCGCCAAACAGGTAGAGCTCCTTAGCCGGTATACCGATCGGGTCCTCTTTGTCTTCGACCCGGATCGGGCGGGGGTGCAGGCGGCCTGGCGCGGCCTCGAGATTGGGGTGGAGCGAGGGCTTACGGTTGGGGTGGTCTCGCTCCCGGCAGGAGAAGACCCGGACCTCTTTATCCGCAAGGTCGGGGGGGAGGCCTTTGCCGAGCGGATTGCCGCGGCCGAAGACCCCATTGACTTTCTGCTCGGCCGGACTCACACCGAGGCGACGCCATCGTTCGCGGGGATCGATGACCGGGCCCGGGCGGGGCACCGGGTGCTGGACCTGATTCGGCGGATGGATCCGGGGATCCGGCGGACGACCTACATCCAGAAGTTGGCCGGTCGCCTCGGTGTCCCCGAGGCGGCGATCCTGGCCGACCTCAGTCGGCTCAGGAGCCCTGGGGGTGCTGCTTCACCAGCAGAGATCGTTCGAGCTCGCCCAGCGATGCCGGCGGCCGAGAAGACCCTGATGCAGGTCCTCCTCCTCTTCCCGGACGTGCGGGCTGAGGTCATGGCCTCGTGTTGCCCGGAGACCTTCACGGTCCCATCCCTGCAGGCGATTGCCCGGTTCTTCGCCGCCTACCGGGGGGATGAGGCAGGACTCGTGGCGGCCCTGAACCAGCACCCAGACGAGGAGGTCCGCCGCGTGGCGACCGAACTGTTGGTCCAACCTCCCGAGGCCTACGCAGAGGAGCCGGCCCGCGTCGCCGCGGATTGCCTGGGGCGGCTCCGCCAGGAGGACATCCGCCGCCGCACGCATGCGGCCCAGCGGGCGGGTGACGTGGAAAAGGCGCGGGAGCTCCTGAGGGAAAAGCGGAACCTGCAGGGAACGGGTGGCGAAACTGGGGAGAATGCATATATTACATAAGGATATGGCCTTTTCTCTCTCGAAGGCGCAAAGGAGTGGACGAGATGCCACGTGAGAACAGGGGGGCCCAGGTGGCCCCCGTGCTGGAACCGCGTGCCGAAGACCTGAAGATCCTCATCACCCTGGGGAAGAAACGCGGTTACGTCACCTACGAAGAGATGAACACCTATATCCCGGAGAACGTCACGACCCCGGAGCAAGTCGAGAGCATTCTGAACCTCCTGGACGGGATGGACATCGAGGTGACGGACTCCGCGGAGGAGGCCGGGAGCCGACGGGCTGGAGCGGCAGCGTCCGAGACTTCGGGGAACGGCGATGTGGATCTCTCCCCGGCCCCGGTCGGTCGGACCGACGATCCCGTCCGCATGTACCTGAGGGAGATGGGGCGGACACCGCTCTTGAGTCGTGAGGGAGAGATTCGGATTGCCAAGCGGATCGAAGAGGGCCGGCGGGAGGTCACAAGCGCCGTCTGCCGGTCGGCCCTCGCCGTGCGCGAGATCCTGTTCTTGGGAGAGCGTTTGCTGCAGGGGCGTCTCCGGGTGGCAGACCTGGTAGCCCTGAACGAGTTCGACGAGATTTCGGGGCAGAAGGAGAAGGAGCTGGTGGAGGAGATTCTCCCACTCCTCAGAGCGCTCCAGAGGGAACAGGCCAAGGCTGAGGACCTGCGAAAGCGCTTGGCGAGGGCCCGCGCTCGGAAGGGCCGGCAGGCTGGCGTACGACTGGAGGAAGAACTCAACAGGCGTCGCGCGGTCCAAGTCGAGTTCCTGGCGGAGCTCAATCTCAACCAGCGGGTGATTGAGCGCATTGTCGCGCGGATGCGCAACCTCCTCGACCGGATTGCGAGGGCGGAGCGGGAGCTCAGGGACCTTCGCCGGGCACACCGGCTTCGGGCGGACCACTTCGAGAGCCTGGTCAACACTGCTGTGGGTCGGGGGGTCACCCGCAAGACCCTGCAGCGGAAGACGGGTCTTTCCTCGGAGAATCTCAGCGAGCTCCTCGCC
Organism: Methylomirabilales bacterium (SeqCode); assembly: GCA_046758405.1. GTDB lineage: Bacteria > Methylomirabilota > Methylomirabilia > Methylomirabilales > CSP1-5 > JBHIAD01. The sequence continues at coordinate 14,311 of JBHIAD010000018.1, read as the reverse complement.
CAGGTCCAAATGGTGCAGAAGAAGGTCGAGCGGGCCGAACAAGAGGCGGACGCGCGGTCCGATGAAGTCCGTGGCTTGCTGCAGGCCATCGGTCGGGGTGAGCGCAAGGCCCTGGAGGCCAAGCGGGAGATGGTTGAGGCCAATCTCCGTCTCGTCATCAGCATCGCGAAGAAGTACACGAACCGCGGCCTCCAGTTCCTGGACCTGATCCAGGAAGGTAACATCGGGCTGATGCGGGCTGTGGACAAGTTCGAGTACCAGCGGGGGTACAAGTTCTCGACCTATGCCACCTGGTGGATCCGGCAGGCGATTACCCGGGCCATAGCGGATCAGGCCCGCACGATCCGGATCCCGGTCCATATGATCGAAACGATCAACAAGCTGATCCGAGCCTCCCGCCAGCTCGTGCAGGAGTATGGGCGCGAGCCGACCCCGGAAGAGATCGCCCAGAAGATCGACCTGCCGGTGGACAAGGTCCGGAAGGTCCTGAAGATCGCCCAGGAGCCGATCTCCTTGGAGACTCCGATCGGCGAGGAGGAGGATTCCCATCTCGGAGACTTCATCGAGGACAAGGGAGTGGTGTCGCCGCTCGAGGCGGTCATTGGCCTCAACCTGGGGAACCAGACCGATGAGGCCCTGAAGAGCCTGACCCCGAGGGAGGAGAAGGTCCTCAGGTTCCGCTTCGGGATCGGGGATGGCTGCGACCACACCCTAGAGGAGGTCGGGCAACAGTTCGACGTCACCCGCGAGCGCATCCGGCAGATCGAGGCGAAGGCCCTCCGGAAGCTCCGCCATCCCACCAGGAGCCGGAAGCTCAAGAGCTTCATGGAGCTGTAACACAGCGGCCCGCCCCCCCCGGCGGGCCAGCTCTCCTGCGGCCTCTCTGACGGGGTCCATTTGCTTGTTTGGCTAACATTTGCTACTCTTGGCCCACGGGTTGCTATATATCCTCCGCAGAAACGAGTCACCAACTCTCGGGGTGCTCGATGTTTGAGGAGATGATTTCCAGGATCAGCTCCGATAAGGCTGCGCTTTTCGCGATCTCCGATTGCGAAGCTTACTTTGACGCGTTGGAGCAGAGAGCGGCTTCACTTTCCAAGTCGGACTACGAGTTAGAGAAACCGAAGAAGAAAGTGGAATCATTGAGGCTGTCTGGATATCTGTTTGAATCGCCGTCCTTGTTGCGGGGCCTGGGCAGGCTGCTTGATATTGGGGCGCTATTCGACTTGTACAACACGTCCCAAACGCCAGCTGAGGCAGACGCCCGTGCCCTGTATAGTGATTGGCGCGCGGTCGGACGCGATTTGCAAACCGCCATTGAGGGCGCCATTTCTGAGGCTGGGGCAGAGGTTGAGCGGCGTTATGCCCTCCGTTGATAATGGCCCGCTAGAAGGACCTAAGCCTCAGGAACAGTCAGCGCCGCTCGATCGTACCGAACCTTCCGAGTCAGATTCCTACGATTCTCCGACTCAGCAGAGAGCTCAGGTTAGACGGGCAATGGAGCTCCGTGCGGAGCACTTCGCTGGTCCATTGCCGCCACCAGCCGTTCTCCAAGAATACGATCAGGTCCTACCGGGCTTGGCTGAACGAATTGTGACTCTCGCTGAGAAGCAGAGTGCGCACCGTCAGGCGTTGGAGAAAGGGGTCGTTGAGGCCAACATCCGGAATGAGGCTCGAGGGCAGCATTATGGGCTTATCATCGGCCTGGTCATAGGTGTTGGCGCACTGGTGTTGATTGGCCTGGGTCATAGCGGTATAGGCCTTAGCATTGTCATAGCGGAGCTCGCTGCCTTTGTGGGGGTGTTCATATACGGGAAGAGGCAGCAGAGAAAGGAGCTTGTGGAGAAGCGAACAGAGCTTATGCGCGAGAAGTAGATATCAAAGCTTGATCCCAACTGATACCCACCGCGGTTATACTGGTACCGATCATGGTACCGAGCATCATACCGGAATCTCGTGCTGGACGTATCCATCCCTCAAAGAAATAAGTATAGTGTCCCCAGAACTCCGATCCGTGCAGGAGGACGTATCACTACTATGGCGTTAATGAATGTTCTGAGAGAGAAGGGTCTTACGGTCAAGGATGCGTTGAAGAAGCTTTCGCTCCAGAAAGCCGGCGATCGCTCGTTATAGGGATGACACTGCTGTGTAAATAACTTGGATGGTATAATGCTCTTCGCGAGGATTGGGCTTTATGGGAGGGACGGGCGTAGAATGCGAGAGGGTTATCGTGGATGGCGGGTTTCCCGGCCATGAACCGTGAACTATGAACCATGAACACGTTGCGCCAGCCTTTCTGATTGACAGTATGCGCCGGAAGATCCTAAGCTAGCATCTATGCGACCAACGGTGTTTCATTTCACAGGGGTCATTCTGAAAGAGCGACGGGGATTCAGCGCTCTTTGCCTCGAGGTGGATGTGGCCTCGGAGGGGCAGACGCAGGAAGAGGCGAAGGCCAACCTCCTTGAGGCGGTGGAGCTCTATGTGGAGGCAGCCATCGAGAGCAACCTCCCTATCCTCCGTCCTGTCCCCCGAGAGGCCAATCCGCTCAAGCGCCAGCCCAAAAAGGTTGTCGAGACCTTTCCGTTCGCCATAGACCTCCGCGTTCGGGCGCGTGCCTAAGCCCCCATCCCTTCGACCGCGAGAGGTCATTGCCGCCTTAGAACGAGCAGGGTTTCATCGGGTTCGCCAGCGAGGAAGTCATCTTCAGCTCAAGCGGGCGAACCTGCTGGTAACGGTGCCCGTCCATTCCCGCGAGCTAAACCCGACGACATTGCGCTCCATCCTGCGTCAGGCCCGGTTGACGGCCAAGGAGCTGCTCCGGCTCCTCTGAGGACTCGTATCGCGGCGGCAGGCCTCGGGCGAGCCGCCGGAAGCGATAGGGCTTTACGGGAGGGGAGTGAAGGGCGTAAAATCTCGAACGGTCATCGTGGATGGCGGATTTCTGCTGTGGACCATGAAGCATGAACTATGAACCATCAACCATGAACCCTTCGGGGCCCATAGCTCAGTCGGTTAGAGCAGCTGACTCATAATCAGCGGGTCCCTGGTTCGAATCCAGGTGGGCCCACCAGTAGTCGTCGAGGCACAAGTCAGTTGGAGTAAGGATGCGGGAGGATCTGCAACAGATCATTCGGCTGCAAGAGCTGGACCTGGAGATCCGGCGCCTGGAGACGGCGGCGAAGGCCGTCCCCGCCGCCATCGCCGAGGCGGAGGCGCGCCTCGGCGACATCCGGGGAGAGCTCGACCGGGCCCGCGAGGCCCTGGCCGCTCTCGAGAAGACTCGGCGGGCGAAGGAGTCCGAGCTCAAGACGGTCGAGCAGCAGGGCAAGGACAAGCAGGGCCGCCTCTGGGAGATCAAGAAGAACGAGGAATACACCGCCGTCCTCCAAGAGATCGAGGTCCTCAAAGCCAAGCGCTCCGCCTTCGAGGAGGAAATCCTCCTCCTCTTCGACCAAATCGAAGAGGCCCAAGCCGCCCTGACCAAACAGGAGGAGATCCTGCGCACCCATGAGGCGGCCTTTCGGGAGGAGCGGGAGCGCCAGCAGGCAGAGCTGAAGCGGGTCGAGGCGGAGCTCGGCATGCTCCGCGAGCGGCGGAAGCGTGGCGCTCAGGGTGCGGACCCGACGCTCCTGCAGACCTACGCGCGGCTCCTGCGCAGCCGCGGCGGGGTGGCGGTCGTCCCGGTCCGCGACGGCTCCTGCGGCGGCTGCTTTGTCGCCCTGACCCCGCAGACCCATGCCGAAGTCAAGAAGGGCGAGGCGATCATCACCTGCGCCAACTGCTCTCGCCTCCTCTACTGGGTGGGGTAGGTCGTGGATCCTCGACGGATCGCTGATATCCTGCGGACCCTCGCGCGTGGTCGTGCCATCGAAGCGGTGGCCGATGAGATGGCCGACATGCCGGTGCAAACGCTGCGGACTGCCTTGGAAGAGGCTGCACGGATCCTTGCTGACCTGCCCGCCGGCCGAAGAGAGCGCCGCCGGGGCGGCAAGGCCCTGGTCCTTCGCATCGACGGGGCGGCCCGCGGGAACCCGGGCCCAGCGGGGATCGGTGTGGTGCTGAGCGATGAGGAGGGTCAGTTTCGAGAGGAGCACTCGCTCTTTCTGGGAGAGGCGACGAACAACGTGGCCGAGTACGAGGCGCTCCTCTTCGGCCTGCGGCGGGCGAAGGAGCTCGGGTATGCCCTGGTACAGATCTACTCGGACTCAGAGCTCCTCGTACGGCAAATCCAGGGTGCCTACCGGGTCAAACACCCCCGGCTCCAGGAGCTGTACGGCCACGCCCAGGTCCTCCTCAAGTCCTTCCAGGCTGTTCGGATCGAACACGTGGACCGGGACCAAAATACCCGCGCCGATCTACTGGCAAATCGCGCAATCGACACGGCATTGCAGGGGCGGGGTGTCAGCGCGTCGGGGCAGCAACGCTGAAACCGGTACTGGGGGAGAAGAGAGGGTCGAGGACGGTGCGTCCGATCGGGCAGGTCCTCGCGGAGGCGATGCAGGGGCTTGGACTTGAGCGCGGGCTTGCCGCATCACGAGTCCTCCGGGAGTGGGAAGGGATCGTCGGCCGGGAGGTGGCCCGCCATAGTGCCCCCGACATCGTGCGAAGGAGTTGTTTAAAGGTGCTGGTCAGCGACGCGGTCTGGATGCACCAGCTGAGCCTCCTGAAGCCCAAGATCTTGTCCGCCATCGCAAGCCGGATCGGTCAGGATGTCGTCCGGGACCTGTGGTTTGTCGTTGGGCCGCTGCCTGCTCAGCCGGGACGCGGAAAGCCTGGCACTGCTCGCCGGCGCCGCCCGTCCTCCGAGGTTCAGAGGGAAGTGGCGGGCCTGCTCGATGGCGTGGGGACACCGGAGTGGCGGGATAGCCTTGCGCGCCTCATGGCTCAGGCCCTTTCAGGGCCTGAGCGGTGAGTCTCACTGTGGCATCGGTTCAACAGAGGGCCCATTGAGTGTTGCATATATGCCACAGATCGGCCTTGATCGATCCGCCGGGTACCTTCGGAATCCCTCAGAATCGTTGACTTGGCAGTTAGCTGCCTCCTCCTTTTGCGCTGGTATAGGACTTGCAGGTTCCCCCGCAGACCTAGGGGTACTCCTGGAGGGGGCGTGAGCCGGCAAAAGACGATCGCGAGACCAGTCCATTGTTCGGGGATCGGACTCCACACGGGATCTCCGACCCAAGTAACCCTTCGGCCTGCGCCTCCGAATACGGGGATCTGCTTCCATCGCGTGGACCTTGAGGGAGCTCCGGCCATCCTTGCGAGACCGGAGCATATCCTGGACGTCCACTACGCCACGACCCTTGGTTGGGACGGGGTCGAGGTCAGGACAGTCGAGCACCTCATGGCTGCCCTCGCCGGGCTTGGGATTGATAATGCCACCGTCGAGGTGAGTGGTCCGGAGGTCCCTGCCATGGACGGGAGTGCGGCGCCCTTCGTGGCCCTGCTCCAACAGGCGGGGATCAAGAAGCAGCTGCTCCCAAAGTCTTTCTTGCGGATCACCAAGCCCATCTTTGTGGACATGGGTCCGCGGCGGATCGAGGTCCTTCCGGCAGAGCGGTTTCAGGTTGAGTACTCGGTCTCCTTCGACCACCCGAGCCTTCGGGACCAGACGGTCAGCATGGAGATCTCCAAGGCGAGCTTCATCAAGGAAATTGCGGCGTGTCGGACCTATGGGTTCCTCCGCGACCTTGATACCCTGCGGCGCCGCGGGCTGGCTCGCGGCGGATCTCTCGAGAATGCCGTGGTGATCGGCGACGAAGGATTCCTGAACCCGCTCCGTTGTGAGGACGAGCTGGTGCGGCACAAGATCCTCGACCTGATCGGTGACCTCTACCTGCTCGGTCGGCCTGTGGTGGGGAAGGTGATCGCCAGGGGCGCGGGGCACTTCCTCCACGCGGCGCTCGTCCGCGAGATCCAGCGTCACCTGCACTCGGAGGGCGTGGCGCAGCACGTTGCCGAGGAGGCCTTGCCGCTTCCCTTTGCCGTCTCTCCTGATGCCCTAGGGTCACCGGCCCTGTAAAAGCCAGTTCCCGCCTTTGGCCTTGCAGTTCCCTCTGCATTTTGCGTATAGTGATTTACTGCCTACAGGCCCGGCCCGGGACCATGGCCCATCCTGCGAAGGGAGTGGAAGGTTACCTCGTGCATGACGTCGAGGCGTCGTTTTTTGGCAGGGACCCTCCGAGTTGCTGTCCTGATGTTCCTGACCCTGATCGCGACGGTTTCTCCCGGTGGCGCGGGTGCGCGGATCGTCGACATCATCGTGACTCAGTCAGATGAGTACCTTGTGGTCTTTGCGAGGCTCAAGGAGGCCTTCATCCAGGATATCGAGGAGAGTATCATCAACGGGGTCCCGACGACCTTTACCTATCAGCTCCGGCTGATGCGTCGTCGGGCCCTTTTCCCGGACGCGACGGTTGCCACCCTCACGGTGAAGCAGCGGGTGGCCTACGATTTGTTGGCGGACGAATTCCAGTTTGCACAGGATGATGGCACGCGCGGGCGCACCCGCGTGACCAAGAGCTACGCTGAGGTCCAGAAATGGATGGCCGGACTCGATGGGGTTCGGATCGCACCGCGGCGTCTCTTAGAGGCGGGTGAGCTGTACTATGTCCGGATCAAGGCGGAGATTCGATCCGTGAGTCTGATATTCCCCTTGAATTATCTCCTGTTCTTTATCTCTTTCTTTAATTTCGACACCCCGTGGGAGTCCTCATCCCTGTTCCGTGTCAGCCGGTAGGGGAAGGGGGAGCACGATGCCGGACGCGATTCCTCCAGGAGAGCAGGAGCGCCACCGCCGGACCAGGGTATTCATCCTCATCGTCGGGGCCCTCATCGTCGCCCTCACTGTGGTCCAGGTCTTGGTCCGGCAGCTCAAGTTCCCCAGCCCGATTCCCAGCAATGTGCTCATCTTTGCCCTCGTCAACATCAATATCATCCTCCTGCTGATCCTGATCCTTCTCGTCTTTCGGAACCTCTTCAAGGTGTATCTTGAGCGCCGCAATAACCTCCTAGGGTCTCGATTCCGGGTCAAGCTGGTGGTCGCGTTCGCCTCCGTAACCCTCCTGCCGGCCGGTCTGCTCTTCCTCGTGGCGTCGAATCTGATCACAACCAGTGTGGATAGCTGGTTCAATATCCAGATCGAGGAGTCTCTGGAGCAGTCCCTCGAGGTGGCCCAGACCTATTACCGGGAGAGCCAGGACCGGGCACTCTTCTTCGGGCGTCAACTGGCGAAGCGGATCGGGGCGGGGGCGCTCCTCGAGGGGGCCCAAGCGCGCCTCGAGCGCGTAGCGAAGGAGAAGGCCGCAGAGTACAACCTGGATCTCCTGCAGGTTTTTGACCGGCGCGGACGGGAACGGGCGCTCGTCCGAAAGACCCAGGGTCCGGAGCTGGACTCCCTCTCGCCCGCGTCACAGCTTGTGGTGGAGGCCTTGCAGGGTCGAGAGCAGGTCGTGGTCCTCCCGAGCGAGTTCGGTGACATTGCCCGGGCGATTGTGCCGATCCCGGCACGGCGGAGTTCTCGGGCGCCGGCGGGGGTCGTGGCGGTGGGATACCGCGTCCCCGGCGGACTGGGGAGCCAGGCAGCCGGCATCGCGACGGGGGTCAAGGAATACAAGCAGCTCAAGATGCTGAAGAACCCCATCAAAGGGGTCTACATCATGCTCTTTCTGATGGCGACGCTCGTCATCCTCTTTGCCGCCATCTGGCTTGGGGTTCACCTAGCGCGGGGGATCACCATCCCCATTCAGCGACTGGCCGAGGGAACACGAGCCGTTGCGGCAGGGAACCTGGAATACCGGGTTGAGGTCAAGGCGGATGACGAGATCGGCATACTGGTGGACTCTTTCAACCGGATGACCCGGGACCTGAGGCAGGGCAAGGTTGAGCTCACCGAGGCGAACCGTGACCTCACTCGGACCAACGTGGAGCTCGCGCAGCGGCGGACGTACATGGAGACCGTGCTCGAACATATCGCTGCTGGGGTCCTGTCGATCGATCCGGAAGGCCGCGTCAACACCCTCAACCACGCAGCCGTGCGCATGCTCGACCTGACCCCTGATGTCGCTCTGGGGCGGCACTTCCGGACCCTCCTCCAGTCCACCCAGCTCCGACCGCTCCGGGTCCTGATCGACCGAATGGCTGAAGAGGAGCGAAGCACCATCGAAGAGCAACTCACGTTACACCTTCGAGGGCAGGTGGTCACCTGGGTGGTGCACGTGACGCGGCTCCGGGGGCGCGATGGGGAGCCCCTCGGGGTGGTCATGGTCTTCGACGACTTCACCCAGCTGCTTCGGGCGCAACAGGCCATGGCATGGCGTGAGGTGGCGCGGCGGATCGCGCACGAGATCAAGAATCCCTTGACCCCGATCAAGCTGTCGGCTCAACGGCTCCGGAAGAAGTTCGCAGAGCGGTCGGCGGACACCGAGCGGGTCTTCGACGAGTGTACCCGCACGATTATTCAGGAGGTGGACGGGCTCAAGCGCCTGGTCGATGAGTTCGCGCGATATGCACGGATGCCGACCTCAAACCCTCGGCCGGGGGACCTCCACCACGTCATTGGCCAGGTGCTGGTGCTCTACACCGGCGTTCCCCGAGGGATCCGAATCGTCTCGGAGCTGGAGACGCAGCTCTCCCCCATCAACCTCGATCCGGAGCAAATGAAGCGGGCGCTGGTGAACCTGGTGGACAATGCGGTTCAAGCCGTGGGGGCGGCGGGCGAGATTCGCCTCTGCACCCGCTTCCTGGGGGACGAGAACAAAGTGCAACTCGTGGTGTGCGACACGGGACCAGGGATAGCCCCCGAGGATCGTGAGCGGCTCTTCTTGCCCTATTTCTCGACCAAGGGCTCAGGGACGGGGCTGGGCCTCGCGATCGTCTACCGGATCGTCACCGAACATGGGGGAACAATCCGCGCCGAGGAGCATGAACCCCACGGAACCCGAATGGTCCTGGAGTTCCCAGCCCTGCCCGTGTCGGTGGCTGAAGCCGTGGGAAGGGCGTGATGGCGCACGAAGAGATCCTCATCGTCGACGATGAGCCCAACATCCTCAAGGTGATCAAGGACATCCTGGTGGACGAGGGCTATCGGGTGCGGACTGTGCAGAGTGGCGAGGAGGCCCTCAAGCTGATGCAGAAGGCCACCCCGGATGCCATCATCCTCGACATCTGGCTGCCGGGGATCGATGGCCTGCAGACTCTGGAGGCCGTGACGCAGCTCGGGGGTGAGACGCCGGTGATCATGATTTCGGGGCATGGGAGCATCGAGACCGCAGTCCGGGCCATCAAACTCGGCGCCTTCGACTTCATCGAGAAGCCGCCGACGATTGAGCGAACCCTCCTCGCGGTTCAGCACGCCCTGGAGACGAGGCGGCTCATTCAGGAAAATCGTGCCCTCCGGGAGCGACTCCAGGAGCGGTACGAGATCGTCGGCCAGAGCCCTGAGATCCTGCATCTCAGGCAGATCATTGCCGCGGCGGCCCCCTCGAACGGGCGGGTGCTGATCCGGGGAGAGAGCGGCACGGGGAAGGAGCTCGTCGCCAGGGCGATCCATCGTGAGAGCCTTCGCAGGGGTGGTCCCTTTGTCACTGTCAACTGCGCGGCGATCCCCGAAGAGTTGATCGAAAGCGAGCTCTTCGGGCACGAGCGGGGGGCCTTCACGGGGGCGACGGCCCAGCGCGAGGGAAAGTTTGCCATGGCGGACGGGGGGACCCTCTTCCTCGACGAGATCGGGGACATGAGCCTGAAGACGCAGGCCAAAGTGCTGCGCGTGCTCCAGGAGCAGGTCGTCGAACGGGTGGGAGGCACCGATCTGATCCGCATCGATGTCCGGGTGATTGCTGCCTCGAACAAGGACCTCGAAGCGGGCATTCGACAGGCGCGGTTCCGGGAGGACCTCTACTACCGCCTGAACGTCATCCCCATCGAGGTGCCGCCGCTGCGGAAGCATCGGGATGACATCGGACCGCTCGCCGAGCATTTCCTGGGAGGGTTCTGTGCGGAATACGGGAAGCGGTCAAAGCGGCTGAGTCCGGAGGCGCTGCAGCTACTCCGGCACCACGCGTGGCCCGGCAACGTGCGGGAGCTCAAGAACGTGATCGAGCGCCTCGTGATCATGGTATCCGGAGAGACCGTCGAGGGTCGGGACGTCGTGCCGATGCTCCAGGGGCGGCCCATCGGAGGGGAAGGAGATGGATCGCGCGTCGATCCCTCGGAGGATATTGGCTCTCTTCGGCAGGCCCGAGCGCGATTTGAGCAGGAGTACATCGTCGGTCGCTTGCGAGAGTTCGGGTGGAACATCACGCGCACGGCTGAGCACCTGGGGATCGAGCGGTCCAATCTCCACCGCAAAATGAAGGTCTACGGGATCGGGGGTCTGGCCTCTCCAGAGGAGTAGGGATGGGGGTGGAAGGGGCTGCCCCCATGGGTCTGGTGATGGGGGAGGTACGGAGGGGCACATCTCTGGCCCCGGCACGGGCCTCTCGAAGACACGCGTAGCACCCCGGCTCAAAACCGCCGGGCTGCAGACGGGGATCCCCGGGGAGTACGGTTCATGAGCATTCGACCCGATCGGCGCAAACGCGTTTACATCCACAGGATCCAGCGGAAGTATGCCTTCCTCTCCTTGGTTCCCCTGGTCATCTCAAGCTTTCTCCTGGTGTTCTTCCTCTTCATCCCATTGGACTTCGTGTTCTTGTCCTCCGCCTCCCCCCAGGCGAAGCAGGCTGCGCTCATGCACCTGCGGACCCTTGGGGTCCGGGTCTGGCCGGCGCTCTTTCTGGCCATGATCATCTCTGGGTTGCTCAGCGTCTTCGTTACCCATAGGCTGGCGGGGCCGATCTACCGCTTTGGCCAGGTGGCCCACCAGGTGGCGTCCGGGGATCTGTCGATCCGGGTGAGGCTCCGCAAGGGTGACGATCTCGGGGACCTCCAGGCCTCCATGAATCAAGCCCTCATCCAGCTTGATGCGGCCGTCACGGACCTCAAAGGGCGACAGGGCAAGCTCCGGACGCATGTGGATCTGCTCAGCAAGCAGCTCGAAGGGGCTGGAATGGTCTCCGCTGATGTGCGTGAGACGCTCGAGGCGCTCATCGAGGATCAGGCAGCAATCGGAGAGATCCTCGCCCGATTCAAGACGCAGGAATCTGCCACGACGGCCTAGCACTCACCACAAAACCTTCTAGCGTCCATGGTCCCGCAGGGAGCGCGGGCTGGCCCAGGCCTGTCGTACCCGGCAGGTCATGGGCCGGGACGAGCACGGCCGAGGGAATCCGTTGCATCCAGCGGAAAGGTGGGATAGGCTACGAATCTCGTGCCGGCATACGAGCCTCGTGGTAGATTAGTAGATCCGTCCGGATGGAGGGGAGACATTGGTCCAGTCCGCTCGAGAAGGTTCCGCGCCCTCGACCTTTGTCGTGGGCCGAGGGATCACGGTCCGGGGGGAACTCGCGGGAGAGGGAGACGTGCAGATCGGTGGTCGGGTTGAGGGGAAGGTCAGCGTGACCGGAACCGTCCTGATCGGCGAAGGGGCTACAGTCGAGGCGGACGTGGTCGCCACGGCAATTGTCATCGCCGGCACTGTCCGTGGCAACCTGGCCGCGGTGACGCGCGTCGCGTGTCTGCCGACGGCTCGCCTGACGGGCCAGATCCGCAGCAAGGTCCTGGTTGTCGAAGCGGGGGCCCTCCTCAACGGCCAGCTCGGCATTGGGGCGACACCCGTCGAAGGGAAGGATGAGGACCTCGCCGAGCGCGTGCGCCAGGAAGAGGCAAGGGGGCTCTGGCGCCGCGGCTGACGGCGGAATCTCCACTCGGCTTGTTCCTCAGTTGTTCCCCGTGGTATTCTGATGTGGCGATGTGCCTCTACGCGCCGTCACAACCCGGTGGTCTGCCTCTTCCCGCGTGCGTCGGCGGTCATGGAGCCTTGCGCTCCCCTGCGCTGCCCTGGGTCAGTCGCCGGGACTTCCTCCGCCTGGTCGCGGCGATTGGGTTGGGAGGGCTCCTCTTCTTGGTACTTCCCCTTCGTGCTGCTCGCGCCGTCACGGTCATCTCAGAGGCGAAAGAGGCAGCGATCGGGCGACGAGCCCACCGGGAGATCCTGAAGCAGTTTGGGTATCTGGATCACGCTGCCCTTCAGGCCTACGTGACGCGCGTGGGCCGGCAGGTCCTTGCCGCATCTGAGCCGACCGGGTTCGACTTCCTCTTCACCGTGGTGGATTCTCCGATCGTCAACGCCTTTGCGACCCCCGGCGGCTTCGTCTATGTGACCCGAGGCCTCCTCGCCACACTTAACAGTGAGGCCGAACTTGCGGGCGTCCTGGGCCACGAGATCGCCCATGTCACCTCTCACCACTTCGCCAAGGCCGTGACCCGCGGCCTCGCGGCGAACATCCTGGCCCTGGGCCTGGCGGCGGTCAGTCCCGGCGGCCGCGAGAATATGGCGGGTTGGCTGGCCCTCTCTCAGGCCCTCTTCAACCAGATTGCCCTGGGCTACAGTCGGGAGGCCGAAATCGAGGCGGATGAGAAGGGAGTCCGTGCCGCTCTCGGGGCGAACTACGACCCGCGGGGGATGCTGGCCTTCATGCGGAGCATGCAGCTCCACGCCCGGCTGGCGGGGATCGGGTACCACGCCGCCGGGGCGACCCACCCGGAGACCGGCGAGCGGATCGATCGGGTCCGGGTGATGTTGCAGGTCCTCCGTGAGGATCGCCAGGTTGACCTGCGAGTGCTCGCCGACGTGTACAAGAGCCACCTGGAGGGGTTGGCCTATGGCAAGCGGGGTGAGAAGAAGCGGATCCGCATCGTGAAGGTTCGCGCGGGGCAAACCCTTGCTGATCTGTCACGCGAGCTGTGGGGCACGCCGCGGCGGGCCTGGGACATCGGGTTCCTGAACGGATTCACCGACGAGACGACTCCGCTCCGCGCCGGGGCGGTGCTCAAGGTCATCGAGGACCCCTTTGACCTCCACGGGCCGATCCGTCTCCCCGATTCCGGGTAGGGTGCCCCTCCCTCCCGCACCCGCATGCCCGCTGTGGGACCCTCGGCGAAGGGCACCACCCCGGAGAATACGGCCTGTCGAGTGCGAGGCACTGGAGGGGAACGGGCAAGTGTATCCACGGGAGGGTTCTGTGGCATTACGAGAGTGGAGCTGGCAGCAGTTCTTTCAGCCTTTCAGCCCGGATGAGCGAGAGGGCCTCCTGGAAATCCTCCAGGTGGCTTACGCCAACGAGTGCCAGGTGAGCACCTATCTCCTGCGCGAGGCCGATGGGTTCCGCTATCCGCAACATCGGCAGGCGATCAAGCAGATCGCCGAGCGCGACCGGGCGCATGCCGAGACGCTCCGGACGAAGGTCCTGGCACTCGGGGCTACGCCGAGGGAGCCCGCAGCCTCCGCCTCGCCGGGGCGAACCCGGTGGGAACAGCTGAACAACATCCTGGCTATGCAGCGAGAGATTCAGGACCGATACCTCCAGGGCGCCTTCGAGGTTGAGGATCGAGATCCGGAGTTTGCCGATGTCCTCAGACGCCTGAGCGGGGAGGAGGAGGCCCAGCACGGGACCCTACGGGACGTCCTCGCCCAGGTTGACCCCTACGCCATGGTATGATGCACGCGGCCACCCCTGACCGCGAACTCCTCGCACGCTTCGCCACCCTCTTTGACCGGGGTGCGTTCCGTGCTGCTCTCGATCCGGTCGAGGACCTCTGGTTCCGGCACCGGGATCCTTTCTATAAGGGGCTGGTCCAGCTAACCGTGGTCCTAAACCAACTGACGGGATACGGGTTGACCGAGGGACTCCTTGCGACTCGTGCCCCCACGTATCTCGGTATGGATGTCGCTCAGCTCCTCGCTTACTGCGAGGCTTGGCGGCGGCGGACCTGGCTGCCCTCCAGGGCCGCTTCCCGCCCCCGCCCCCACTCAGCGGGGCCGCCCAGACGGAGGGGTAATCCATGTTGAAGGGATATGTCCTGATTCGTCTCACGCCGGGGCTTGAGGCGAGCGCCCTCTCACAGATCAGTGTGATCCCCGGTGTCAAGGAGATCATCCTGGTCTTCGGCCGCTGGGACGCGATTGTTCAGGTGGAGGCGAAGACCCTGAGCGGCCTTTCCCGGCTGGTGGTCGGCCAGATCCGGGGGATCCAGGGGGTCCAGGCGAGCGAGACCCTCGTGGCCGCCGAGATGTAGCGGTGCTTGGGCCACCGGGGTGGCCGTGGGCGCTGAGGGAATGCCCCCACCCGCAGAATCCCGCGGTACGGATCCGGCGCTAGTGCCCCTCCAACTAGCCTCTCCTAAGAGTACCAAGGTACCGGGAGGGGCA
>JBHIAD010000017.1:0-18473 GCA_046758405.1 Methylomirabilales bacterium (SeqCode) | reverse complement strand
TAGAGGGGTGGCTTGCGCCGGTGCCAGTCGGTCGATTGCTCGTACGCGTAGGCCACCTGCAACAGGGTCGTCTCCTCGAAGGGCTTCCCGAGGAGCTGCAGGCCGATCGGCAACCCCGCCGCCGTGAACCCGCACGGCACGGAGATCCCCGGGATGCCGGCCAGGTTGCAGGAGATGGTGAAGATATCCGAGAGGTACATCGTGAGGGGGTCGGCCGTCTTCTCTCCCAGCCGGAAGGCCGCGGTTGGCGAGGTGGGGGTCACGATCACGTCACAGCGCCGGAAGGCTTCCTCGAAGTCCCGCCGAATCAGGCTCCGCACCTTGAGGGCCTTCAGGTAATAGGCATCGTAGTATCCTGCGCTCAGGGCGTAGGTCCCCAGCATGATCCGTCGCTTGACTTCCGCCCCGAAGGCCTCCCGGCGCGTCCGCTCGTACATAGTGATGAGGTCCCGCGACCCGGAGGTCCGGTGGCCGTACTTCACGCCATCGTAGCGGGCCAGGTTCGAACTCGCCTCTGCCGTCGCCACCAGATAGTACGTCGCCACGGCAAACTCGGTGTGGGGCAAGGAGACCTCTTCGGCCTTCGCCCCCAGGGACTCGAGCTGCCCGATGGCCCGGCGGACGGCCTGCTCCACCTCTGGATCGGTACCGGCAATGAAGTACTCCCTGGGGATCCCGATCCGGATCCCGTTCACCTCCCGCCCCAGGGCCGCGGTGTAATTCGGAACCGGGACCTCCACAGACGTCGAATCGGCAGGATCATGGCCGGCAATCACCTGGAGGAGGAGGGCCGCGTCCCGGACGTCCTTGGTCATCGGACCGATCTGGTCTAAAGATGACGCAAAGGCGATGAGCCCGTATCGGGAGACGCGGCCGTAGGTCGGCTTGAGCCCGACCACGCCGCAGAAGGCGGCCGGCTGCCGGATCGACCCGCCGGTGTCGGTGCCCAGGGCCGCCCCCGCCTCATCGGCAGCCACCGCCGCGGCCGAGCCCCCGCTCGATCCGCCCGGAACCCGATCCAGATCCCACGGATTGCGCGTTACCATGAAGGCGGAGTTCTCCGTGGAGGAACCCATGGCAAACTCGTCCATATTCGTCTTCCCCATCAGACAGGCCCCCGCCTCGTGCAACCGCCTGACGACCGTGGCATCGTAGGGGGGGAGGAAGCCGTCGAGGATCCGCGACGCGCAGGTAGTGGGAATTCCCTGGGTGCACAGGACATCCTTAACGGCGAGGGGAATTCCCCCGAGGAGACCGGTTTTCTCTCTCGCCTCACGGAGCCGATCGTGGCGCCTGGCCTGGGCGAGCCCTTCGCGGGCCGTGACCAGGAGAAAGGCCTGGACCCGCGCATCAACGATGGTCACCCGCTCGAGGGTGGCCGTGAAGACCTCGGTGGCGTTGACCTCGCCCCGCCCGAGCAGCTCTTTAAGTTCATGGATGGTCAGTTGGTGTAATTCCATATCGTTCATGGTTCAGGGTTCATGGTTCACAGTTAGGACCGAGTGACCCCCCCCGAAGTGTCTGGGTTCCGGCCATGAACTATGAACCATAAGCCATGAACTTTCGCCTCCAGGCTTAGTCTTCCAGAATCCGTGGGACCTTGAAGTACTCCCCCTGACGGTCCGGTGCATTGCGAAGGGCCTCGTCCTGGGGGAGACTGGGGCGCGGTTCGTCTGCCTGGAGGACATTGACCATAGGGACCACGTGGGAGGTGGGCTCGATGGACCGGGTATCCAGCTCGGTCAGCTTGTCGATGTACGTCAGGATGGCATCGAGCTGCGCCCGCATCGCCTCGGTTTCCTCGGGGGTGAGGCTCAAGCGGGCGAGGTGGGCCACATGCTCGACCTCCCGGCGCTCAATCTTCATTCACCCCTCCCTTTCTCCGCAACGCCGACCAGCGTGAGGACCCCCCTCGCGGTCCCCCTGGACCCAACCTAGAGCGCGGCCAACAGCACCCCGGCAAAGCTGAGGATCGCCATGAAGACGCACCCGCGGCCGACCAGGGTCCAGACCTGCTCGCCCCATGCCGATCGGGAACGCTCCGGCCCAAAGCAAAAGGCCAAGAGGGCCCCTCCCACGAGCCCCCCGAGATGGGCCGCGTTGTCCGCTCCCACCACCAGGGCAAACAGGAGCGCGTAGACAGCCCACTGGGCAGCCATCCGCCAGACCATCCCGCCCAAGCTCCCACCGCGGCGAAGGCCAAAGACGATCAGCACCCCGAGCATCCCAAAGATCGCTCCGGAGGCCCCGGCGAGGAGCCCAAAAGATCCACGATACCAGAAGCTCGCCAGGTTCCCCATGACCCCCGCCAGGATGTAAAAGGTTAAGAACTTCCCTCGCCCGCTGATCTCTTCGACGTCCGGACAGAGGTAGAGGAGAGCCAGCGAGTTGAAGAGGATATGCGGGAGATTCCAGTGGAGGAAAATCGGGGTGAGGACACGCCAGATCTCCCCTTGCTGCACCAACGGCCAAAATCCCGCCCCCAGGGTGACCAGGACCCGCGGCGAGACCCCCAGCCCAAGGCCCGCTGGACGCCCGGGTCCTGCCTCCATCCCGGTGCCAATCATGGCCAGCAGATACAGCGTCACGTTGGCGAGGAGAATCCGATGGATGACCGAGGCGGGCAAAAGGCGCGTCAGGTGAACCGGGAGACTTGCCACACCCCGCACGCGAGCGCCGCACTCGGGACAGCTTCTAGCGCTCACACCCACCAACTTGCCGCAACGCGGGCAGACGGCCGGACGCCGCTCCCCCAGCGCAGAAAGCCCATCCACCATCTCTCGGATCTGACGGCGAAGGCGATCGAGCTTCCATCTGAACCGTCCGAACGACACGGAATCCTCCTCTTGTGCAGAATGGTATCAACTCCCAGGCCCGATGGCCATGTGTTTTTCCGATTCAACGCTGCCCCATCAGGGGACAAGCGGCACTACACGCGGGTCAGGCGGGCGTATTTGACCTTGAGCTTCTTGGTGCCGATCCCGGCAAAGGTGATCACGACCTTCATCTCTTCTCCGTCGCCGACCCGCTCACGGATGGTGCCGATCCCGAACTCAGGATGGCGCACCCGGGTCCCAGGCCGGTAGTGATCGACGAAGGGCTCTCCGCCGTCCGGCTCATAATAGAGTCCCGCCCGGTCCTGGGTCGCCGGTCTCGACACGGCGTCCAGATCGGCACAGATGGGAGGTTCCGGAGGCCCCACGTGTTCCAGGAGTTCGGGAGGGATCTCATCGATGAAGCGGGAGGGTAGGTTGAAGTTCCCTCCGCCATAGAGTCGCCGGTGCGTAGCGGCGGAGAGGAAGAGCCGCCGCTTGGCTCGGGTCATGCCCACATAGCAGAGACGCCGCTCCTCCTCCAGCTCCTCCGGGTCGGTCAAGGCCCGGGCGTGCGGAAAGATCCCCTCTTCCATCCCGGTCAGGAAGACGACCGGAAACTCGAGCCCCTTGGCCATGTGCAGCGTCATCAAGGTGACGGCCCCCGAGCCATCCTGGAGCTCGTCGACGTCGCTGATGAGCGCCACGCTGTCGAGAAAGGCCTGCAGGGACGGGTCTTCACTCTGCTCGGTGAAGTCCTGGGCGGCGGCGACAAGCTCCCGGAGGTTCTCGATCCGGGCCTGGGCCTCGGGAGTTCCTTCCGCATCCAGATAGTTCAAATAGCCGCTCTCTTCCAGGAGGATGAGGACCAGGTCGGGGACGGGTTTGGGGGAGCTCGCCGCGGTAGCACATGCGATCAGGGCCTGAAAGGCCTTCAGGCCCTTCAGGGACCGCGCGGGGATCAGGCTACGGGATTCGACTTCGGCGATCGCGTCCCAGAGGGAACACCGCTGCGCGGCGGCGAAATCACTCAGCCTTTCCAATGTGGTCCGCCCGATCCCCCGAGGCGGAGTCCCAACGGCCCGCAGAAAGCTGACCGTGTCATGGGGATTCACGATCAGCCGCAGGTAGGCCAGCAGGTCCTTGACCTCCTTCCGCTCGTAAAATCGGAGACCACCAACGATCCGGTAGGGGATGAGGTGCCGGCGCAAGGCATCCTCCAGGACCCGGGACTGGGCGTTGGTGCGGTAGAAGACCGCGATGTCATCGTAGGCGCTGCCCGCCTGGGTCAGCCGACGGACCGCTTCAGCGACGCCGTTGGCCTCCGCTTCCTCATCCAGTGCCCCGAAGAAGGCAATCGGTTCCCCCTCCTCGTTCTCGGTCCAGAGCCGCTTCTCCTTGCGGCCCCGGTTCTTCGAGATCACGCCGTAGGCCGCATCGAGGATGCACTGCGTCGACCGGTAGTTCTGCTCAAGACGGACCACCCAACAATCGGGGTAGTCTCGCTCAAAGTCCAGGATGTTGGTGAGATCGGCCCCGCGCCAGCGATAGATGGATTGGTCGTCATCCCCGACCACGGCCAGGTTCCGGTGCTGCTCGGCCAGGAGGCGAATCAGCCGGTACTGGGCGTGATTCGTGTCCTGGTACTCATCCACCATCACATACCGCCAGTGGAGGCGGTAGGCATCAAGGACGGTCGGGTGCTCGGTAAAGAGCCGCACGCTGGTCGCCAGGAGGTCGTCGAAATCTACGGCCCCGTACCGGTGCAGGCACTCCTGATAGCGGTAGTAGACCGTGACCACACGCTCATCCAGGTAGTCCGCCGCCTGGGCCGCATACCCGTCAGGCCCGAGCAGCTCACTCTTGGCACGACTGATCCGAGCGGCAACGAGCCGGGGGTTCAGCGCCCGCTCGCTCAGGTCGAGCTCGCGCAGGCATTCCTTAATCAGTTGCAGCTGATCTCTCTCATCATAGATCACAAAGGCGCTCCGGAGTCCCAGGGTGTGGGCGTTTTTGCGGAGGATCCGGGCACAGATTGCGTGGAAGGTCCCCACCGACACGCCGTGCCCTTCAGGCCCGAGTAGCCGCTCGACCCGCCCCCGCATCTCTTCGGCCGCTTTATTGGTAAAGGTGACGGCGAGAATGTTCCAGGGACGCACCCGGTGGGTGCCGATCAGGTAGGCGACCCGGTGCGTAATCACACGGGTCTTACCCGACCCCGCGCCGGCGAGAACCAGGAGCGGCCCCTCCGTATGGAGCACCGCCTCCCGCTGACGCGGGTTCAGATCAGCCAGGATGTCTCTATCTTCCATGGCGCTCTGAGACGTCCATGTGGAAGAAATCGTAGTAGTAATTGAGGACATCGCTGTGGGAGATGATCCCGATGAGGGTGGTGGACTCGGGTTGCTCGACCACCGGAATCCGCCCCATACGGTGTTCCTTGAATTTCGCCAGGACCTGGCTGAGCCGCTCCTGGGGAAAGACCACCGGGGCGGGGGACCGCATCACATGCCTGGCCTGCATCCCGTCGAGGGGAGTCCCCGCCGTTAGGGCATCGTGGAGCTCCGCATAGCCGATCACCCCCACCAGTCGCTCGTCCTCATCCACCACCGGAAAGCTGGAGTAATGGAACTGTCTGAAGGTGTTATCCACCTCATGCAGGCTGCTGTCGGCAGGGATAGTCCGGACCGTGCGAGACATGGCGTCGGCCACCCGGACCGTGTCCAGCACGTCGGTGGGCCGGGGGCGCGAGAGATCGATGCCGCGCCGGATGAGTTTCAACGTATAGATGGTTTCCCGGTTGATCCAGTAGGCCACCTGGGAGCTAATGACGGAGGCGATCATCAGGGGAAGGATGATCCGGTAGTCTCCGGTCATCTCGAAGAGAATCAAGATTGAGGTGATGGGGGCCTGGGCCGCGCCGGCAAACACCGCCCCCATCCCCACCAGCGCGTAGGCCCCCGGCGGAGCGGTGACAGCGGGGAGGAGGAGGTTGGCGAGGCTCCCGTACGCCTGGCCCAGCATCGCCCCCATAAAGAGACTCGGGGCAAAGATCCCTCCCGATCCCCCCGAGCCGATGGTAATCGAGGTGGCCAGAATCTTCAGGATCAGCAGGATCAGGACCAACGTCACCCCCAGCTTCCCCACCAGAGCCGCCTCAATGGTCTCGTAGCCGACTCCCATGACATGGGGAAAGAAGAAACCAAGGCCTCCGATACAGAGCCCGCCCACCACCGGCTTGACATACTCCGGCAGGCGGGAGCTGTCGAATATGTCCTCTGACTTATACAGGACGATGACAAAGAGCTTGCCCACCACTGCCGCCACAATCCCCAGGAGAACATATAACCCCAGTTCCCAGGCGCTTTCGAGGGCATACTTCGGAACCTGGAAGGCCGGGAAGTTGCCGAGAAGGGCCCGGGAAATGGCTGCAGCCGCCACCGACGAGAGGACAACGAGGCTAAAGGCGCGGGCGGAGAAGTCGCGGAGGATGACCTCCAGAGCAAAGATGGTGCCGGCGATGGGGGCGTTGAAGGTGGCAGAGATCCCGCCGGCCGCTCCGCAGGCCACCAGGGTCTGGATCAAGTGTGAGGGGACGTTCAGCAGCTGGCCGATGCTCGAACCGAGGGCGGATCCGATCTGGACAATGGGTCCCTCACGGCCCACCGATCCACCCGACCCGATGCTAAGGGACGAGGCAAGGATCTTGACCAGGGCCACCCGGGGACGGATCTTCCCTTCCTGCTCCGCCACAGCGAGCATCACCTCAGGGACTCCGTGTCCCTTAGCCTCCCGGGCAAAGAAATAAATGAGGGGACCGACGATCATCCCCCCGAGGGTCGGGGCGATCAGGACGCGGTACGCGCCCCGCAGGGGGACGAGGGATGCGTCGGTCCCAAGGAATACCCACTGGGACCACCAGAGCAACAATCGAAAGAGGTAAGCGCCGAGGCCAGCCCCGATCCCTACCACCACGGCGAGAATGAGCAGGACCTGCGCTTCTGACAGGTGGAGGACGTGCAAGGCCCTAAGAACCCGCTCCCGGAACCTCAACATCCCAGGGCGAAAGAAGCCCCGGAAGGCCTCAGGCCGATCGGCCATGCTGGACCTCCGCTGTCGATGCGAGCCATTCACAAGCTCCGTCCAGCGGGCCACGACCGTCGCCATGGGTCCCCCATGGGACGATGCCCACCAGATGGTGGAGATCGCCCCACCCCACCACGAGAAGGAGCTGGCTTGTCGGCTGGATCTGTTGGCCCGAAAGGTCTTGGGAGATGTCGCTGGCTAGAAATCCTGGCTGACTCAAAACTGGAAATGGGAGCGATCGCTGAAGGAACAGAAGCGAAATATCACAGATCTGAGGGGCCATGCCGGGTTGCGGTTCTCCTTATATGTGGCACTCTTCCAGCCCCCTAAGGTACCAAAAATCCTCATTCGGGTCAAAAGCACTTTCCTGGAGGGGAACCCGCCATGCTCGGGGAAGAAGTCCTGTGGGGTCTGGTCCCTTGCCTATTCCACGGTCACACTCTTGGCCAGGTTCCGCGGTTGATCCACGTCACAGCCCTTGCGGACGGCGATGTGGTAGGCGAGGAGCTGGAGGGGAACAGTCAGGACCATGGGGCTCACCAGCAAGGGGACCGCGGGGACCCCGATGAAGTGATCCGCCTCGGCCCTGAGGCCCTCATCACCCTCCTCACCCACTGCCAGGACCACCCCACCCCGGGCCCTGACCTCCTGCACGTTCCCGAGCATCTTGTCGTACACATTATCCCGCGGAGCCAGTACGACCACCGGCATAGCTTCGTCGATAAGGGCAATTGGGCCGTGCTTCATCTCACCCCCGGGGTAGCCCTCGGCATGGATGTACGAGATCTCCTTGAGCTTGAGGGCCCCTTCGAGGGCAATGGGATAGTTGATACCCCGTCCGAGGTAGAGAAAGTCCCGCCGCGTGTAGAGGTGGTGGCTCAGCTCCTCGAAGGACCCGTCCGTCCCCAACGCCGCCTCCATCAGCTGCGGCACACGTATGAGATCTGCTAAGTGCTCCCGCACCGTCCCCGCGTCGAGGACGGCCCGGCGGCGACCCACATAGAGGGCCAGGAGATAGAGAGCCGCAAGCTGGGCCGTGAAGGCCTTCGTCGAGGCCACACCGATTTCGGGACCCGCATGCGTATACAAGACGCCGTCACTCTCACGGCTAATGCTGCTCCCCACCACGTTCACGATCGAGAGGACCCGCGAGCCGAGCCGCTTAGCCTCACGGAGCGCCACCAACGTGTCTAGGGTCTCGCCCGACTGGCTGATGGTGATGGCGAGGGTCGCCCGGTCGAGCAGCGGGATCCGGTATCGAAACTCCGAACTGTAGTCCACCTCGACCGGAACTCGGCAGATCGTCTCGAAGAGGAATTTCGCAACCAGGGCCGCGTGCCAGGAGGTCCCGCAGGCAACCACCAAGATCCGCCGAACCTCGGGAATGGCCTCGTCGATCGCCTCCAATCCCTCCAGAAAGATCTCGCCGCTCTCCTGGGAGTATCTCCCGAGCAGGGTATCCCGAATGGCCCGAGGTTGTTCGTAGATCTCCTTGAGCATGAAGTGCTTGTAGCCGCCCTTCTCAGCCAGGATGGGGCTCCACTGGAGCCGCTCCACCTCCCGGGTGACCGGATCGCCGTCGATCGTCGAGAGCGAGACCCCCTCCCGCCCCACTGAGACGACCTCGCCGTCCTCCAGGAAGAGAACGTTTTGGGTGTGGGGCAGGATTGCCGGGATGTCCGAGGCGAGGAGGAACTCCCCATCGCCGAGGCCCACGACGAGGGGACTACTCCATCGGGCCCCGACGACCCGGTTCTGGTCACCCCTCCACAGGGCCACGATCGCGTAGGCCCCAGTGACCTCCTTCAGGGCGCGGCAGACCGCTTCCTCGAGGTCTCCCCGAAGATACTTCTCAATCAAATGGACGATGACTTCCGTATCGGTCTCCGATTGGAACCGATGCCCCTCCTGGAGAAGCTTCGCCTTCAGCGCGAGGTAGTTTTCAATAATGCCGTTGTGCACCACGACGAGGTCGCCCGAACAGTCGGTGTGGGGATGGGCGTTCTCCTCGGTCGGCCGGCCGTGGGTTGCCCAGCGGGTATGGCCAATCCCGATGGAACCGGAGAGGTTTTTTCCCCAGAGCGCGTTCTCCAGGTCCTTGATCTTGCCGACGCTCCGGTACGTCACCAGGTGATCGTCCTGGATGCAGGCGATCCCGGCCGAGTCATACCCGCGGTACTCGAGCCGCTTCAGCCCATCGAGCAACACCGGAACAACCTTTTGCGATCCGACGTAGCCGATGATCCCGCACATGCCCCTGTTCTCAGCCTCCCGTGCTGTAGATCCCTATCGCGGGTGCGACCCTTTCCCCCGGGTGCTCCCCCCAAGCTTTGCCCGCGTCGCCTGAGCCCGGTCGGGTTTGGTCACCTGCGGGCTCCGCCCGAAGGCGAGGGCCCCTGGCGGGATGTCCTCCGTAATCGTCGAGCCGGCCGCGATGATGGCCCCTCGACCGATCCGGACGGGGGCCACGAGGCTCACATTCGACCCGACGAAGACCCCGTCCTCGATGACCGTCCGGTGCTTGGTGAACCCGTCATAGTTGCAGGTGATGGTCCCGGCCCCAACATTCACGTCGGCGCCAATTTCGCAATCCCCCACGTAGCTCAGGTGGGGGACCTTCGACCCCGTCCCGATCCTCACCTGCTTGAGCTCGCAGAAGTTGCCGACCTTGACCCGGTCGGCCAAGGCGCTGCCCGGTCTGAGGTGCGCGTAGGGGCCGATGGTGCACCCAGCACCGATATCGCTCTCCACGATGACCGAACCGTCGAGGACCGTGACACCCTCCGCCACACGCGTGTCCCGGAGCCGCACCCCGGGATAGAGGACGCAGCGTTCCCCGACCGACGTGTTGCCTTGGAGGATCACCCCCGGGTAGAGGACCGTGTCCTGGCCGACCGTGACCTGTACATCCAGGTAGACTGACTGCGGGTCCAGGAGCGTCACCCCCCCCGCCAGCAGCCCCGCAACCAGCCGTTCGCGCAGGATGCCGAGGGCACTGGTGAGCTCACGCCGCGTGTTGATCCCTAGCACCTCTTTCGGATCCGGCGCCGCGACCGCCTCGACCCGGCTCCCCTGCTCGACCAGGACCCGGATCACCTCGGGGAGGAAGAATTCTCCCTTCACCGCGGAGGCCGGCACGTCTCGTAACGCGGCGAAGAGGGCGGGGGCCGCGAAGGAGTAAATCCCGGCATTGATCTCGTTGGTCCGCTTCTCCTTCGCCGAGGCCTCCACCTCTTCCACGATCCGGATAACCTTCCCCCCCCGATCTCGGATGATCCGCCCGTAGCCCGCCGGGCCTTCAACCCGCGCGGTGAGGATCGTGGCCTCGGCCCCGTGCCCCTCGTGGGCCGCGATGAGCCCCCGGACGGTCTCTTCGCCCAAGAGCGGCGTATCCCCCGTGAGGACCAGTAGCGTGCCGTCGAAGCCCGCCAGGGCTCCCTCGGCCTGCGCCACGGCGTGGGCCGTCCCCTTGGGCTCGCCCTGGTGGAGGCACTCCACCGGCCAGGCCGCCAGGGTTTCCTGGACGCGCTCCGCCTGATGGCAGATGACCACGAGGACCCGTTTGCAGGGAAGACGCAGACAGAGCTCCACGGGATAGGTAACCATCGGCCGGCCCCAGAGAGGGTGGAGTACCTTCACCAGGTCGGACCGCATCCGGGTCCCCTCACCCGCTGCCAGGATCAGGCCGACAGTCTCCCTCACCCAGGTCTCCCTTCCCGTCGAGCGCGAAGCAATCCCTGTGCCACACAAGGTGCGCCGATAGTACCATAGCGTGGTGGCGGGGGGAAAGAGGGGTGGTTGCAGGTCCTACGGGAAGAGCTCCCGGACCCCGAGGGCCCTGAACGCCGGGGCGACGGTGTAGAAGGAGCCCGTGATCAGAATCGTATCCTCCGGGGCCGCCAGGGCCCGCGCGCGCTCGAGGGCTTCCCCCATCCGCGGCACCACCTCGACACGCGGGCACGCCGCCCGAGCCGCTTCGACCAGGGCCCCAGGGTGGGCCGCCCGCTCTCCATCGGGCCGCGTCAGGATAAGGGCGCTCGACCGCGGGCCGACGAGCGCGAGCATCGCGCGCCAGTCCTTGTCCTGGAGCACGCCGAAGATCGTCCAGACCTGTCCGTTGGGACACTCCTCCCAGAGGAACCGCACCAGTTCCGCCATGGCGGCGGGATTGTGGGCACCGTCGATGAGGATCCGGGGAGCCCCCGGGATCAGGTGGAGACGTCCCGGCCACCGGGTCTCGGCGAGGCCACGCGGGATGGCCGTGGGGTCCACGTGGACCCCCCGAGCTGTGAGGGCCTCGACCGTCGCGATGGCGGTCAGGGCATTTTGGACCTGGTGCCTGCCGCGGAGCGGAATCGTCAGGGCGGGATAGTCCCCCGCAGGCCCACCCACCCGGAAGCGCTCGGCCCAGCCGGTGACCGGCATGCGCTCCGATCGGTATGCCTCGGTGACCTGGGTGAGCGACGCCCCCCGCTCCCAACAGGCGTGCCGGAGGACGTCGAGGGCGGGGCCGGGAGAGACGGCCGACACGACTGGAACGCCTGTCTTGACGATCCCCGCCTTCTCCGCCGCGATCTCCTGGAGAGTCTCCCCCAGGTGCTTGCGGTGATCGAGACCGATATTGGTGAGCACCGCCACCTCCGGCCGGATGACGTTCGTCGCATCGTACCGGCCCCCGAGTCCCACCTCGATCACGGCGACCTCGACCCCGCTGCGGGCGAAGTGCAGAAAAGCGAGCGCGGTGGTCGCTTCGAAGAAGGTCAGAGACTTCGAGGGAGCGGCGGGCGCGTGGCCGGGAACATCGGCGCCGGCGCCTGGACTCGTGGCAGGGACCCGCTCGATGGCGGAGCGGAGCTCGGTGACGAGAGCAGCGAGATCCGGCTCCGCGATCGGTCGGCCGTCGACCAGGAAGCGCTCCCGGAGATCGAGGAGGTGCGGCGAGGTGTAGAGGCCCACCCGGAGGCCGGCTGCCCGGAGGACCGAGGCGATGAAGGCCGCGGTCGATCCCTTTCCATTCGTGCCCGCGACGTGGATGCTCCGGAAGGACCGCTCCGGGTACCCGAGCGCTTCCATCGCGGCCTCGATCCGTTCGAGGCCCAGGCGCATCCCGAAGCGCGCGAGGTCCGTGAGGTAGGCGATCGCATCCCGGTAGTCCATGGAGGTCCCCGGCTTAGTAGTGGGCAGCGGCCCTGTCGGGGGCATCGGTCAGGAGACCGAGGAGAGTGGACAGGGTCCTCCGGAGGTCCCGGCGGTGCACGATCATGTCGATGAAGCCATGCTCGAGGAGGAACTCGGCCCGCTGGAAGCCGGGGGGGAGCTCCTGCCGGATCGTATCCTGGATCACCCGGGGTCCGGCAAAGCCGATGAGCGCCTTCGGCTCGGCGATGACCAGGTCTCCGAGCATCGCGTAGCTCGCCGTCACCCCACCGGTGGTGGGGTCACAGAGGACAGAGAGGTAGGGCTGCCGGACGGCCCGGAGCCGGGAGAGGGCCGCTGCGGTCTTCACCATCTGCATGAGGGACAGGACCCCCTCCTGCATCCGGGCCCCGCCCGACGCCGAGACGAGGATCACGGGCGACGGGCGCTTGATGCCGCGCTCGACGGTCCGGGCAATCTTCTCGCCCACGGCCGAGGCCATCGTGCCGGCGAGGAAGCCGAAGTCCAGGACGCCAATCTGGACCGGGCGGCCATCCATGGTCCCCTCCCCAGCAAGGAGGGCCTCGCCCATCCCGGTCGCCTTGCGGGCCTCCTTGACGCGGTCCGGATAGGCCTTGGTGTCCTTGAAGCCGAGGGGATCTTTCGCGGTGACGCCGGCATCATGCTCCACGAAGGACCCCGGATCCAGCAACAGCTCAATCCGGGCCCGGGCCCCGAGTGGGGCGTGGTGCTGACACCTGAGGCAGACGTGGTCATTCGCCTCGAACTCGTGACGGTAGACCAGCTCCTTGCAGGCGTCACACTTGACCCAGAGCGCGTCCGGCGCGGTCGCTTTGGTCTTGCGGATGCTGACCAGGCTTTTGGGCTTAAACCAGACCATCCGTCTCTCCACATGGAAGGGCGAGGTTATTCTACAAGACGGGAGACGGGACCCCAACAGGTTTTTCCCTTGGTCGGTTGCCTGCGTCGTGGTAGATAGGGAAAACCCGTCCCGCGAGGCTGAGGAGATCCTCCATGCCGACATCCCGCACCCTTCTCACCCAGCATTCCGTCAACCGGGGTGGCGTGCGCCTTGCCCTGTGGGAAAAGCGTCCAGCTCGCTCCCGTCCCCCCCCGGCCCGGACCCTCCTCCTGGTCCACGGCGCGACCTTTTCGGGGCGGGTGACCTTTGACATCCAAGGCAAGGATCCGCTCCCCTACTCCCTCATGGACATCCTCGCCGCCAGTGGCTATGACGTCTTCGCGGTTGATCTGGAAGGGTACGGCTCCTCGGACCACCCCGATCACCCCTGTCCGACCGAGATCGCCGTCCAGGACGTCGAGGCCACCATGACCTACCTCTGTCGTCTGCGGGCCGTCGAACGCGTCCATCTCCTCGGCTTCTCCTGGGGGACCCAGATCGCCGGGTGCGCTGCCGTCCGCACGCCCGACCGGGTGCACCGCCTGATCCTCTTCGCGCCGATCTCGGTCTCGAGCCCGTGGCTGACGGCAAACCGCCCCCACCTCGACCGGTATCGGGCCGAGCCGCGCCGGCCGAACATCCGGTCCGAGCTCGAGGCCAGGCTCAAGGGGATGCCACCGGCAGGGTCGATCCGTCCGGATGTCCTCAAGCGTTATCTCGCCTTCGCCATCGAGGTGGACCCCTCCTCCCCGAATGGGTGTCTCGTGGACTGCCTGACCCGGATGCCCCTCTTCGACTACGGGCAGCTCTCCGTCCCCACCCTGCTCGTTCACGGCGAGCACGATGACGTCTCCCTCCAGGCCGACCTGACGGAACGCTTCCGGCAAATCGCTCATCCTTTCAAGATCTATGCCCACCTCCCCGCCCTGGGACACCTGGCCCTCTTGCAGGAGCGGCGGGATCTGCTCTACCGGGCGATCCTCGACTTCCTCGCCCTTCCGGATTGGCCGATCCGGGCCCGACGGGCCCGTCCTGTCAGCCCTCTCCGAGGGCGGTAGCGGTGCGGATGGACATCGCCCTGGCCGCCGAGAC
This sequence comes from Methylomirabilales bacterium (SeqCode), assembly GCA_046758405.1. GTDB lineage: Bacteria > Methylomirabilota > Methylomirabilia > Methylomirabilales > CSP1-5 > JBHIAD01. Next base: position 4,424 of record JBHIAD010000017.1, on the reverse strand, counting down.
CCTTGCCGGTCGGTTTGCAGGGGATCTGCTCGGGATGCTCCGGCAGAGCGTCTGGGGGCGCGAGCTGGACCGGCGGGGCTGGATCGAGGATCTCCGAGTGGCTGCCCAGCAGGATATCACGCGTCTCGTCCCGGTGTGGTGCGGGAGGATCATCACATGCGCGTAGCGGAACTGAGCTCAGCGAGCGGGATCCCCCGCCTCCGACTCCGGCGGCCCGAGCGCCCTGCCAAAGAGCCGCGACGCCGCCCTGGTCGTCTCGGCCGCCACCACGGCGGCCGGCACCCCGTGGATGACGGCGACGGCCTCGACGACCCGCGGCAGGATCGCCGGCACGGTCCGCTCCCCGGCAAACGGTCCTTCGTAGGGCTCGGGACCGTCGGTCTCGAGGAGGAGCAGGTCGAGGGGGACGAAGCGCGCCAGCTCCCGGGCGCGGTCACGGTAACAGACCTCGGGGGTGACCGAGATTGCGTAGCCCTGATCGAGGATCCTCCGGGTCACCGAGATCGGGGCCTTGTGCCAGTGAAAGACGCCCCGGGGAACGCCCACCTCCTGGAAGAGCGCGAGGGCCCGAGCGGCCCGCTCGTGGGGGGCGTGCAGGATGACCGCATAATCGAGCTCGCGAGCCAGGCCAAGAAAGAGGAGGAGTCGCCTCTCGGCATCCCGCAGGGGCCGCTCCGGCGCCTTGTGACGCCGCAGCTCATAGTACGGCAACCCCACCTCGCCGATCGCCACGAGGCGCGATCGTTCCCGCCGGATCTGCACCAGGGTCTCGCTGAGATCCTCGCCCGTGATCTTCAGATTCTCCGGATGGAGCCCCGCGGTGGGGAGCACGACCTCAGGATACGCTGCGGCGATCTCCAAGATGCGTCGATTCGAGGCCGGGCCCGATCCGATCCCCACGACCGTCCTGACGCCGGCCTGCATCGCAGCCTCGAGGAGAGGCTGAAGGTCGGTATACTCCTCAGCGTCCAGATGACAGTGCGTATCGACGAGAACCATCCCCGTCATGGTTCATCATTTTCACGAGCAATGCAACGGGGAGTTCCGCTGGATGGCCAGAAGGATCTCCTTGGAGCCTCTCCCCGGCCCCCCTCCGGTCTGACTGACCGGACCCCATCCGGGAAGTGCCGGCCTCTCGGTGCACCCCTTGCATGCTGGCTCCCGGGGCTTTCCCCGTGGACCCAGAGACGGAATGCCGTCGGGTTCTCCAGGCAGGGCTCTAAACGCCATGACACCGATTGACATGCACGTCCATATCGTGGGCAACGGAACCGGCGGGACCGGTTGCTGGATGCGAGCCCACGGGTGGCGCCGGCTGCTGGCCGCCTTCATGCTCCGGCATATCGGCCTGCCGCCAAGCGCACTCACCGGGGATCTCGATCGCCTCTATGTGGAGCGCCTGCTCCACCTGGTCCGTGGATCATCCCTCGGCGCCGTGGTCATTTTAGCCCATGAGCAGGTCTACGATGATCGGGGCCGGCTCCTGGAGGGGGTCGGGTCCTTTCATGTGCCGAACGATTATGTGCTGGCGCTCGGGCGGCAGTATCCAGAATTGCTCCCCGCCGTATCGATCCATCCGGGACGTCCCGATGCCCTGGAAGAATTGGAGCGATGTCTTGCCGGCGGCGCAGTGATGATGAAAATCCTGCCGAACTGCCAGAACATTGATTGTAACAACCCCCGCTACACCAGGTTTTGGGAGCGGATGGCCGAGGCGGGTCTCCCCTTGCTGGCCCACACGGGGGGCGAGCACACGCTGCCGGTGGTGCGCGCCGACCTGGCTGACCCGCGCACATTGGAGCTACCCCTCCAGTGTGGCGTGACCGCGGTTGCCGCACACTGTGGCGCGAAAAGTGGTCCGGTCGATCCGGACTACTTCCGGATCTTTGCCGAGATGACCCACCGGTATCCCCGGCTGTACGGCGACATCAGCGCGTTCAATGTTCCCATCCGCGGGCGCCGCATTCGCGAATGCCTCCGGGAACCCCTGGTGGATCAGATGGTCCACGGTAGCGACTTCCCGGTTCCAATCTTTGGTCACTGGTCCTGGATGCGGGGACTCGTCGATTGGGACACCTTCCGGGAGTGGCAGCGCCATCCCAACATTCTCGAACGCGATTACCAGCTCAAACGCGCCATGGGCTTTCCCCGAGACACCTTCACGCGGATCCACCACCTGCTGCGCCTCGCTCCCCTCTCCTCGCCTACAACCTGATCATACGCCGGCCCATCGTACTCTTCTCGTTTCGCCAACCCTCACGGCTAAGTCAACTCCGCCCGGGACCCAATCTATGAGGCGCGGGGTTTTGTCAATGCGACGATCCTCCTCCGCAATGTCATCCTTCCAAATGTAGTTTCCAGCGCCATTCAGCAGAAGCTCAAGGCTGAACAGGAAGCCGAGCAGATGCGGTTCGTGCTGCAGTGAGAAAAGCAAGAAGCCGAGCGCAAACGAATTGAAGCACGAGGGATCGCAGACTTTCAGAAGATTGTGACCCAAGGCATCAGCGGGGCACTCAGTTGAGACCTATGTGCGAGTCTCATTTTGACAAAGATCTATTGCCACAATCTTAGAATGTAGTATAAATTTTAAACAACACTATATTATTGTAAATAGTTTGACTTCGCAGCTCAAACAATGTTAAGTTATTGTTATCAGATACTACAATTTCATAATATTGTACAGGTGACAAGGTGCCGAACCGATTCTACGTGCTGCTGATCGATATTGTCCGCTCGGCTAGGCTTCCGAACCGCGCAGCTGCTACCGAGCGCCTCGAAGCCGCCAACGGCAAGGCCAACACAGCCTTCGCCGACGATCTCTTCGCGCCCTTCGAGATCACCCGCGGCGACGAGTCCGCCGCCGTGCTCACCTCGGTGGCTCGAGCGTACGAAATGGTGAGCAGCCTCAGCGACACCATGCAGCCGGTGACGTTTCGCTCCGTCTTAGTCTACGACGAGCTGACCGCCGGGCTCGACAGCCGCCGCAGCAGCGTGATCGACGGACCAGCCTTCTATCGAGCCAATGAGATGATGCAGGCGCTCAAGAGGACACAGAAAACCTTCGCTCTCGCGATAGGGCATGAGGAGCTTGACGGGCCGACCGAAGCGTTGGTCAATCTCCTCCAGTGGCGGTGGAGCCTGATGACCGATCTGCAGCGCCAGATCGTGCGCCTCTATCAGCAGGACCGAAACCAGTCGAGGGTTGGGGCTCAGCTCGGCCGCTCCCAGCAACAGATCTCCCACGCGCTGAACGCCACGAAGTGGGAGCTGATCGATGCCGGTGAAGCAGCAATCCGCCACCTGTTCCGGCTCATCGACCGCCGTAATACCGCATCACAGCAGGAGGGCGGGAAGTGACGCTCACCGGATCCATCTTGATTCTGTTGGCTGGGTACGGAGGCGGATTCTTGCTCGGCAGTTATCTGCTCCGACGGATCTTGCGCTTCGTCGACCCAGGCCTACGCGACACCGTCAGCCCGCGCATAGATTTCCACGATGTCGGGACCTGGATTGGGCTGTGCGAGCACTTCTTGATTGTCACCTTCGTTCTTGCCGATGAGTACACCGCCATCGCGCTCATCTTCGCCGCCAAGGAATTGGTACGCGCCGACAAAATACGCGAGCAACCATCGTACTACCTGCTCGGAACCCTGCTGAGCGTAGCATTTGCCGTCCTGTTCGGGGTGCTGACCAGGCTGGCCTTGGAAAGGGCTGGTACCCTTTAGGGTAATTGCTTAACGTCAACCTTTACCGCTGCGTCTCAGCGGCATGTGTAGTGTTGTATTCTCGCTGGCTGAACTGCACACCAGGGGCCGGGTGAGGCGAGGTTCACCCATCCCCGGGAGCTATGCTAAGCTCTCCGTGGCGCCGGTTGCGGAATAGCCAGGACAAAGAGAACGGAGAGAGGAGGAAGCATCCCATGTGGCAATACGAAGGGATCGCAATTGCCTGGTTGGGGCACGACAGCTTTCGGATCCAAAAGGGGAAAGTCATCTACATCGATCCGTACCAGCTTGCCGGATCGCCGGCCAAGGGGGATCTGGTCCTGATCACCCACGACCACTTCGACCACCTGAGCGAGACGGATATGCAGCACGTTCTCGGTCCACAGACCGTCATCATTGCTCCTCCCCCGTGCCACGGACAGCTCAAAGGGCTCCCCACGAAGGAGCTCCGCCGTATTGAGGCCGGGCAGAAGACGCAGGTGGGCGACATTGAGGTCGAGGCGATCCCCGCCTACAACGTGGACAAGTTCCGCTCTCCGGGAAATCCCTTTCACCCGAAGGGAACGGGGGTCGGCTACATTGTCACCATCGACGGGAAGCGGATTTACCACGCGGGGGACAGCGACCACATCCCGGAGATGGCCACGGCGAAAGGCGTGGACGTGGCCCTGTTACCGGTGAGCGGGACCTACGTCATGA
>JBHIAD010000016.1:0-18594 GCA_046758405.1 Methylomirabilales bacterium (SeqCode) | reverse complement strand
ATTTCTTGCCATCACTGCTCCTCGGTGCTGGACTTCCATCAGGTGGAGGCTGGCGCAGGTGGCTTCCTCTCCTTGGGGCCCCTCCGGAAAGCGGGGGATCATAGTAAGGGAGGAGTCGGGGGGGCACTAGCGGCCTTCTGAAATTTCCATCAAGGTATCCCAATACAGCAGCTCATAGCCCTGCAGCAACGTGGCCGCTCGTCTGATCGCCCTCGGCTCCACGCCGATGGCGAGGCCTTCCTCCACCACCGCGAAGGCTGACTCGGCGAAGCTAGGAGGCGGGGTGGCGAAGAGCGTGAAGAAGGCGACATCGTCTGGATTGAGTCCATGGTGCGCGGTCAAGGCCTCTGCCAACCGGCCGCAGTTTGCGCCCCACGCCTCGAGGTTGACCAGGAAGGCCCCCGCGAACTCAGCGGGGCTCCCGAAGAGCGCCATGGAGGCGACGAAGGCGCTATAGGCGTAGGCCCCGGGCAGCGGGTCAGCTGCCCTGAAGGTCTCGGGTGCAATGCCCAGGGCCTTGGCGAAGCTTCCGAGAGCCTCCAGGGCGGCCCGCTCCCCCGCGAGGGCGTTCAGGAAGAAGGCCCTCGTCTCTTCCGAAGAGGCCCGCGCCACCATCAGGGCGATGCTACGGAGATCACTGGTGATGATGTGACGCTGCTGCTCGGCGAACCGCACCAGATCCTCGGGCCGCAAGCGCCCTGCCTCTGCGGCCCGCAGATAGGGATGCTCGCGGATCTTCTCTTCAACTTCGCGCAGGTGGCCGCGTACTTCATGGATGAGCGTCCGTGCGTGTGTGGTCATCATCGTCCTCCTTGGTGCCTGGGTGGTGACTCCTCAGCGTGGATCGTGCGATCACCCTTTCCCAATGCGTGTAGGGCTGCACGGTGAACGAAGGATGCAGGAATATAAGACATGGCGGTGCCGTTTTCATTATAATGGACCTGCTGATACCACGCGGTGAGGTGGGGAGAGGGCATGGCTTTATCGTTCGCCTTCTTGCAAAAATATCTGGCCGGAGAGCAGGCGCGCACCGCAGATGATAGAGGCTTTGCGGACGAAGCCGTGACCCATCTCACGGCACTCTATAATTTCGCCCTCTGGATGTCACGGGACGCGGATATGGCTTCGGACCTCGTCCAGGAGACCTATCTCCGTGCCCTTCGCTTTCAGCATCGATTCCAGCCTGGAACCAACATGCGTGCGTGGATGTTTAAGATACTGAGGAACGCCTTCCTGGATATGCGCACCGGGGGGGCCCGGTATGTGGAGATGCCCGAGGAGGTCGATGGCAAGGCGGTGGCCCTGGATCCCCGTGGGGCCGGCTTTGTGAGGCGCGAGGACCACCCGGAGGAGCGGCTCGACCGACTGGATCTCTCCCAGGCCTTGGCGGAGCTGCCCGATCCCTTCCGGACGGCTGTGGTCCTGTCAGACCTGGAGGGGCTGAATACGCAGGAGATCGCCGAGATCATGGGATGTCCGCCCAACACGGTCAAGACCCGTCTCTTTCGTGGACGGCGGATGCTCCGGGAGATGCTCACGGGGTATCGCGAGGAGGTGAAGGCCCCATGAGGGAATGCCGGCAGGTGGATGGGGCGCTGCAAGATTACCTGGATGGGATGCTGGGTCCCGCCGCGGCAGCAGCGGTGCAGGAACACCTGACAGCGTGTCCGGACTGTCTGGCAACCGAGACCCTCCAACGTGAGGTGCGGGCGCGTCTGGTGGAGGAGATTCCGCCGCGTCCGGTACCCCGGTCCCTGCGCAAGGCTGTCGAGGCTATCTGCCGGCCGGTCATCGTTCGGCGAGCGCCGGTCTTGTTTCGTCGCATCGCTCTGGCCGCCGCGAGTCTCCTCCTTCTCCTGGGGGGCCTCGGCTTAGTGTGGCAGCTGCGTCCTTCGACCCCGCCACCGCTCGTTGCCGAGGCCATTGACGATCACCTCCGGTTCCGGCTCCGGAACAACCCGGTGGATCTCCCCTCCGCTGATCCCAGGCAGATCCGGCAGTGGCTTGCTGCTCATACCGTTGTCCCCTTCGACCCGCCGCAGGGGGAGTCTGCCGGCCTCATGCTCTTGGGCGGTGGCTTGACCTACCTGATGGACCAGAAGGTCGCCTGCGTCCTCTATCGCCGTGACAAGACCCTCTTCACCCTCTTCGTCCTCCAGGAGGGAACCGCCGACCTCCCTCGTGGGCTCTGGCGCAAACCGGGTGGCCTCTATGCGGCCCGGGACCGAGGCTACGGTGTCATCCTCTGGCGCCAGGATCGCCTCGTCTATGCCCTGGTCTCGGATCTCCCGGAGGCCGAGCTCTCCACCATCGCCACCTCGATGCTGCAGATCTGATGTGAGTCGTTGCCCGCGCCCTGTCCATCCTGCGGGAGCCTCCTTGTCTCTGAGGAGGGTTTCCGCTAGCCTGGATACATGGAAGTGGTTGCGGGCAGGTGTCGGCGAGAGCCCGACACGGCCCCATCGGGGACGGCGGGCTTCCGCCATCCTGGGGGAGCCTGGGGACACCGTCTCGGACGACGGTTGGGGAGCTGAGGATGAGCGGGGCGGACCCAGCACTCTCCCGGGTTCGGGACGTCAGTGTCTTTGCCGACCCTGGCCTGCGGGGGAAGATGGAGGATCGTCACGCGGTGATGCGGTATCCGGAGATCGGTCTCTTTGCAGGGATCTTTGACGGCCACGGAGGGGTGGGGGCAGCCGAGGTTCTCGCGGGCGGGCTCCCCGACCGATTCCTGCACCGTCTGGGGGAGACGGGGGATCCGGCGCAGGCTTTTTACGCGAGCTATCGCGACCTCGAGGAGCGCCTGCAGGGAGAGGATTCCGGCAGCGTGGCTGCGACCGTCTTCCTCACCGGGGAGACGTTAATCGTCGCCCATGTGGGAGATACCCGGGTGGTCGGGGCCACTGACGGAGGAGGGCGAGCCCTCACCGAGGATCACCGAGTCACAAACCCGGCTGAACGGGCCCGTATCCAGGCTGCGGGTGGGCATGTGGAAGGCTTGTATATTATCAGGGGTCTCCGTGGCCTGATGCCGACCCGTTCCTTCGGTGATGCCTGGTTCCGAGCGGTAGGTGTCCATGCGATCCCCGAGGTGAGTCACCATCGGGTCAGTCACGGGATCCGGGCTGTGGTCCTGGCCTGTGATGGGGTATGGGATGTGGTGGCCCCCGGTGAGATCGGCCAGATCCTTGACCACGCCCCTCCGGATACACCGGAGGCTGAGGCCATCGGCGGCACGGCCCTGGCACGGGGCACGACCGATAATGTCACCGTGGTCGTTGCCACCCTATGGCGTGATGGCGCAGATGAGGGATCGGCAGTCACGTGACGGGCGTGTTGCGCTTGGCCAAGAAGTGCTCATAGGCAACCCGTTCCCCAGGATCAGTCGGCCACTCTCGGAGCCGTTCCCACATCTGGAGGCGGCGATAACAGTCGTGACAGACCGCCACCCCTGGACCCAAAGGGATCGGTTCCTCGGTTGGACCGAAGCGCACCGTGCAGGAGCGACACCGGACGAAGTGTTTCGAAGGAGTGGCCACGACGCTCAGCCTCCTGTGCCCGTGCGGGCTTCGGTCAGAAATATAGTGTGATTAGCGAGAAAATGCCAGTCCTTTCCTCCGCGGTGGCGTTTGCGCCCCTTCAAGAGCAGGTCATCCGTTGCACCCGCTGCCCTCGACTGGTGGCATACCGGGCCCGGATCGCGCAGGAAAAGGTTCAAAGGAGCTTCGGCTCCTCCAGGACGTCCGGGTCGTGGTCCCCCTCGGGCGGATCGCGTTTGCGGCCTGCCTTGGGGCCTGGCGGGCACTCGGGCGTCCTCTCCCTACTCCGGCTCCCCGATTCGGACACGGTGCCTGCTCTGCGATCGGGGAGGGGATCACCCTCCTCTCTTCCTACCATCCGAGCCAGCAGAACACCCAGACCGGGCGCCTGACCCGCGCGATGTGGCACGGGATCTTCCGGAGGGCTCGGCGGCTGCTTGACGGCGGCTAGGACCATTTCGCGGGCGGATCGGTCTCTCGTCTCGAGGGGACTCGTTACTGCGAGGGTGGGTTGCGCTCCGCCGTCTGAATCTTGTATGGTTACTGTTGGCATGCCGACGACACGCGGGAGTGGGACCGGCCATCTTGTGGTGCTGGTCGGAGCGGGGCCGGCTGGGCTCTACCTCACGGCGAAGCTCCAGGCCGATGGGCATACAGTCCTGATCCTCAACCGGGACATCAAACCGGGGGGACTGGCCGAGTACGGAATCTACTTCACGAAGCACAAGATGAAGGAGGGGCTTCGGAAGCAGTTCCGGCGGATCCTGGCCCCCTCCCAGGTCCTCTACTTCGGCAACGTGGCGGTGGGCGGCGGTCAAGCCGTGCGCCTGGAGGACCTACGGCGGGTCGGGGTCAGCGCGATCGTCGTCGCGGCCGGGGCCCAGGGGGTCAAAAGCCTTGAGCTCCCGGGCGAAGCGGGCCCCTGTGTGTATCACGCCAAGGACCTGGTCTACCACTACAACAAGCTTCCTCCCTTCAGCCAGCAGCCCTTTCCGACCGGCAAGCGGGTTGCCGTTGTCGGCATTGGCAATGTCATGGTGGATGTTGCCCACTACCTGATCAATGTCCGGCAGGTGGACGAGGTCATCGCTGTGGCTCGTCGAGGGCCAGCCGAGCGCGCCTACGACGACCTAGAGATGAAGGTGATTGCCGCCAACATCGATCAGGAGGCGCTCCATCGCGAGCTCGAGCGAATCCGTTCCCGTCTGAAGGCCGTGGGGCAGGATACCGAGGTGCTGTTCAAGGAGCTGACCAAGGACTGCGGCGTTCCGGCGAAAGACGGGCCGAGTCCGACGCGCCTGACCTTCCGTTTCCTCTCCTCGCCGATCGCGGTGATTCGCGCCCCAGACGGGTCGCTCAACGCCCTCGAGGTTGAAGAGACCACGCTGGTTGAGAAGGAAGGGCGCTTGAGTGCGAAGGGCCTTGGGGAGAAGAGCCAGATTCCGGTTGACACTGTCATCTTTGCGATTGGAGACCGGGTCGATCCCTCCCTCGGTCTCCCGCCCGGGGGCACCGGCTACGCCACGGCACCTCCTGGGGCGAACGGGGTGGATCCCGAGATGGCCCGGTACCAGGCCTACGACCCGGAGACCGCAGCGCCGATCGAGGGCACCTTTGTGGTGGGGTGGTCCCGGTCGGCGAGCGAGGGGGTCGTGGGCAAAGCGCGGGTGGATGGCGAGCGAGGTGCGGCCGTGATCAACCGCTTCCTCGCGAACCGCCCGGGACGATCGCTCTCAGAGGTCTATGCATCAATCGGAAGCCTCTACCGCCAGATCGAAGGAGACGGAAGACGGGTCATCCCGAAGGGCCTCTGGCGCCTCCTCGAATCGATCGAGCGGGCTGAGGCTGGGCGACGAGGGCTTAAGGAGTACAAGTTTGCCACGAATGAGGAGATGCTTGACGCGATGGAAGCCCACCTGGCCCCCTTGACGGCGAGGCAAGCGAAGAGGCTCACGGGGCCTCAGATTCCGTCCCATCTCCTCAAGGCGATGCGTCTCTACAGCGCCTGTCTTCCGAAGGGGCCGGGCCTTACCGGAGAGGAGCTTGCCGCCCGGACGGGGATGGCCGAGTTGGGGAGCGAGGAGTTCACAGGGATCCTCACCCAGCTCGAAGCGACTGGAGAGCTTGTCCGGTTGACCACCAGTCCGCCCCGCTGGCGACTTGCCCGAATCCCCTGAGGTCCGCTTTCCCCTCGGCCGTGGTCGTCGGCTCTTCGGGGAAGTTTCGCCTGTAGCCCGGCCACTCGGTACCGCGAGTCTTGCTCACGTCCATCCTGCCACCAGGGCCTGCACTAGAGCTCTCCTCCGGTTGGGGAGTGCCGGATGCCTCCGCTGCCCGGGAACGGGAAGGAGGCAGAGAAAGCCCTTGATGGGATCGTCCAAGGCACGTAACATGCATCAGGGAGAGCATGATGCGTGATGGCGCCACATGGACAATTCTACTGGTCGCGGCCTTGGTCGTCGCCTTGCTTGGGTACCGATACTACCGGGCGAGCACCGAGTTGGTGGAGCTGCGTCAGGAGCGTGCTCGGCTGCAGGCCGAGGTGGAAGGGGTGAGTGCCGTTCAGCAACTCACCGAGAGCAAGGCCGAGAGTGAGAAGGCACGGGCCGACCGGACCATCCGGAACCTCCGGCGGGAGCGTGCCAAGCTCCGTCGGCAGGTCAGCAAACTCAAGAATGGGCTGGCTGAGGCCGACCGGGTGGCGAAGGATCTGGATAAGCGCCTTGCCCTTCTCAAGAGGGAGTCGGAGGCCCAAGTCGAGAAGCTCAAGATCAACATCACGGCGCTCGAGAAGGACAAGGTCTCCCTGGTGAGTCAGCTCGAGGATGTACAGGAGAACCTGCGCAGGGCAGCGGCGCGCCGCGATGAGCTGGAGGAGCGGGGGGCGGAGCAGGCGAAGGAGATCGCGCGGCTGAAACAGGGGCTCCGGGCGCGTGAAGCCGAGCTTGCCGCCATGGTTCAGACCCGCCAGGTGGCCGAAGATCAGTCCCTCCGGTGGCAAGACGCCGCGCGCACCCTGCGGATGGAGGTCGAGCAACTCAAGAACACCGTGGCCGAGCGGGAGCGGGCCCTCAAGGCGGTGCGGGCCGAGCTGGATCAGCAGGAACTGCGCCTTGCGGAGCGGGCCGCCGAGGTGCACCAGTTCGCCACGAGCCTCTCGCAGAAGGATCAGACGATCAGCGAGCTGAGACGAGAGATCCGTTCCCTCCAGAGCCGTCCCCCACTCCCACCGACCCCACTCCCTCCGACCCCGGTCCCCCGGGGGGGCGTCCCGGCCCGCTAATCCTCCCGCCCAGAGGGAGTCGCCGGGGATTGGTCCGCCGACGATTACGGTCCTCTTCGGCTACCGCTGACCCTGGTGTGATGTGGCCCAGGCGCTCTGGCTTGACCTTGCAGGGCTGATGCCTGGGGGAGGTTCCGATGTTGCCGGTGCGCCTGGCGGTCATGGGGCTCCTCATGGGAGATTGAAGGGACAGGCCGGCGTGCGGAGAAAGGTGGAGCCGAGGCGTCGGTACCGCCGCTTCACATCTGCGAAGCGGGCGGGTCGGCCGTCGACACGATCGAGCTCTTGGAGGAGGAGTGCTGCGTGGAGCTCTTCAAAGCGGAAGCCACCGCGCAGGGCCTCACGCGTGGCCTGCTCGGCGAGGCGACGGGCTTGACGCCGCATGCCGGCCATGAGGGCGAGCTCGGCCCGGGCCAGTCGCGTATAGACGAGGCCCCGGCGGTCTCGGGTCGCGCGAAAGATTGCCTCGGCCCGCCGAAAATGTCGCAGCGCAAGTCGCGGCTGTCCCAGGACCTTATGGAGGGTCCCCTGACCCCACAAGGTGTAGGCATAGCTCGGCCGGTCCCGGAGCCTCGCGTAGAGCGTCCGGGCCTTCGCGAAGTATGCACGGGCTTTGGCAAACTCACTCTGCATCCGATGGGCGTTGGCGATGCCGCAGTAGGCGTACGCCTGACCGAAGGTGTCACGCTTGCGAGCCAGGATCCGCCTGGCCTCACTGTAGTGGGCGAAGGACGTGCGAAAGCGCCCCATCAGGCGGGTTACCCCGCCTAATCCGCAGCGGCAGTATCCCACGCCGGCGCGGTCCCCGATCCGCTCGTAGAGGGCGAGGGCCTCGCGGAAGGTCTTCAAGGCTCCCTGCAGGTCTCCGCGGATCCGGAGTGTCCCGGCCGTGGCCCAGCGGCAGTATGCCACCCCCGCCCGGTCTCCCTGGCGTCGGTATATGGCCTCGGCGCGACGAAACGCCTCGAGGGCCCTCCGGTGGAAACCGAGGGCCCTGAGCGCCATCCCGAGTCCACCCGCCGCATCCGCCGTTGCCGTGGCCTCCCCCAGAGAGCGCCCAAGCCGAGCTGCCTGCTCGTAGGCCTGACACGCGCGCGGAAATTCTCCCAGGAGGCGCAAGCAGTGTCCCTGACCGAGGAGGCTCTCCAGAAGCCCCATCCGATCCGCGGCGGCCCGAAAGTAACGGGCGGCATCTCGGTACAGGGTCAGGGCGGCCCGGAATCGGCTGGCACCCCGGTGGGCATCGGCTTGGGCGAGCAGCGCTTCGGGTGACGGCATAGGGCCATGATAGGCCCATCGGCCAGTCCGTGACAAGGAGCAGGGATTCGCCCGCCCGGGAGGGTCAGTCCTTCTCGATGAGGGGTTTGAACTTCTTATAGAGTTCCAGGAGCTTCGCCTGGTAATAGGCGACGTTTTCGTCGGGGGCGGCGGGGTTCCACTGGGCAGCGAGTTTCGCTGCCTCGTGGACCTTGACCCTTGGATTCGAGCCGGTGACATAGTACGAGATCTGGTCTCCGGGCTCGTACCGACGCTCAGCCCGGAGGGCGAGCTCGTAGGGAGCCGCAGCGTTCCGCTTCTTCCCTTTCACCTTTTGCTGATAAGTGTCCAAGGAGTCCTGGAGGGTTTCAGTTTTCATGAAGGTCTTGACGTCGAAGGCGTGGCGCTCGAAGTCCCGGAGGTAGCGTTGGGTCAGGGCCTCCACCTCGCTCCCCTTGCCCTGCAGGACGAGTGACATCATCTCCTGCATCCACTGTCGCTGAAAGAGTTCGAGGCCCCGCGAGCGGAGGCCTGAACCCTTGATACCCAGCCTCCCCCGGGAGTCGAGCAGGGCGTAGTTCTTCATCTTGTAGCTGAACATCGCCGGGTACCGACCTGCCTCCTCGAGGTGGATCCCATCCGGTAAGGTTTCGGTGAGCTCCGCCAGGAGCGCCTGACCGTGTGTCGGCACCCCCTCGGGCAGCGTGAAGTAGAGGCCATCGGTGTCCACCTGGATGATTCGACAACCCTTCGCCTCGAGCCAGGCCATGATCTGCCGGATGAGATCACGGCCTGTGGCGGTAATGCGATTCGCTTGCGCGAAGTCGTTGAAGTGACCCATAGAAAAGCCGAGGTAGCCATAAAAGGAGTTGATGAGAATCTTGAAGGTAGACTGGATGGTCTGCAGCAACAGCCGCGTTTCGCCATTGCTGGCCTCGCGGACGGCCGCCTTCGCCTGGATGCGATACGTGGTTAGGTCCTTGAGGAGCGCGGCGAAGACACCCAACCGGTCCTTGGCCGGGAAGCAGCCATACCGCAGCATGATGGAGGGGTACAGGGATGTGACGTCCCAGTGCAGCACGTTCCGTGCCACTCCCTGATACCGGATCTCCGTGTATCCGCCTGCGACCTCTTGCCCGGGGGAGGGGGCCGGGATGCTTTCGCGCCGGCGCAGATACTCGCGCATCAGCAGTGCGTCGATCTTGGTGGCGTTCCCGCGCAGGACCGTGTTCTGATAGCTGAAGGGAAAGATCTGCGCCTGGGTGAAATAGCTCGGCGAGAGGAGGGCGGAGAGGGCCCGGGTCTCGCGGACATCGTCGAGGGCATAGGCGAGGAGCGGGCCTGGGTCGTGGTCGAAGTGCCAGGGGATCCGGTCAGGGGACAGGGTGGTCCGGTCTTCCACTGACAGATTGAAGTGGCGCGCCACCTCCTTGAGGCCGTAGCTCTCGAGGTCGCGCGCGCTCACGTCGTAGTGCTGGGCTAGGATCCACGTATCCACGATGTGCCGGCCGTGGATCTCGTACTTGCGATAGGTGATGGTCCGTTCGCCGATCTGCGTCCGGGACGGATGTCCCCTCAATATGCTCCCATCCCGTCCCATGCAGAGCTTGACCCCCAGGCGGGCGGCGCGGGCCTCGATATACTCGAGATCGAAACGGAAGCAGTTGTGTCCCTCGATCACGTCCGGATCCCGATCCCGGACACGCTGGCACATCTCCTCGAGGAGGGCCTTCTCGTCCAGGGCTTTGCCCGAGAGGACCTCCTCCCACCCGGTGCTGTCGCTGAGCGCGATGGCGATGATCCGGTCAGCGTCGCGAGCGGCGTTCGGGAACTCGAAGCCGCTTTGCGTATAGACCTCGATGTCGAGCTGCAGTCGTTTGAGGTCCCGGAAGGTGAGGCCGAGGAAGTGGGTCTGCCCCGTCAGCATCAGATGCTGCTGGATAGGATCGTTGAGAACGAGGTAGGGTGCGTCCGGCTGCATTGGGGTTCTGCCAGAGATCTTCTGGAAATGGTTCCGGGCCTTCGCCAGATCGGCAAGGCTCGCGAAGCGGACCAGGTATCGATACCAGGCCTCCCCGGCAAGCTCCTCGACGGTGTGCCCAACGGTGAGACCGGTCAGGAGATTCGTGTGGGCGATCAGGCAGAAGGGGGTGAAAGGCTGCACCACGGACGTGATGGCATCCCCCACCTTCCGGTAAGCGCGGATCCGGTTGCCCTCTTCGACTTCAAAGCAGGTGAAGCCAGGGGTGTGATCGTGGCCGAAGAGGATGGTTTGGGTTTCGAGGGGGAGGTCGAGTGGGTTCACGGCGGGCGCGTCCCCGTTGAGGTGTTTCACACACGGGGGAGTATACCACACCGGGACTCGGGCTTCACAAGGAAGGGTCGGTTGAGATGGGGCTTGACGGCGCGGGGGGGGCGTTGGTAGAAACAAAGTTCCTCGCAGGGAGGTTTTGTGACTGACTATCCGATCAAGAGGCGTCATACGCGCTTTGTCGTTGGCGGGAAGGTCCGGGGGCGGGTGACCGCAACCTACGAGGCTGTGCTGGTGAACATCAGTCTCGGCGGCGCCCTGATCGAGCACGCCCACATGGTCCGACCCGGGACCGCGACCCATTTGGTCCTCACGGTCGGGAGCAAGACGATCAGCATCCCGTGCAAGGTGGTGCGATCGGTAGCGCGCCAGACTACCGTGCGACCGGATGGAGAGCGGGAGATGATTTATCAAACCGGTCTTCAGTTTTCCGCTGTGAAGGACGAGGACTTACACGGCTTGAATGAGTTGATCAAGTCGATTAAGGGCGGGAGCCAGTCCTCGTCGGTGTTGAGTCGCGACACGTCAACCGATGTGGACTGAGGAGGGGTCGGTCAGGCTCCCCGGGGTGCCTGTGCAAGCCGCGAGTCGGGTCGCGCTCAAGGAATGGGCGATCGTCACCTGGGCCCTGGAACAGGGTCGGCAGGTGCTCCTCCTCCGCAAGGGGGGGATTGCCGACCGGGGAGGGGTCTTCGAGGTGATGCATGGGGAGTTTGCCCTCTATCCCACCTTCCTCCATCAGGAAAAGCGGTACCTCCGTCCCGAGTTCCATGCCGAGCTCGATCGGATCGTTGCCGAGAGCCGAATGGACAGGGTCCGGGTGACGAGCTACGCCGTGGTCGAAGCGGTGGTCGAAGTTCGAGGCCCCGAAGCGCTCCGGAAGCTTGACCCGTACCATGTCTGGACCCCGGCCTACCTCGATCTGCGCTTCGCCTACAAGGCGACGCATCCGCTCTACATCCTGCTGCTCCGCACCTACCGGTTACCCCGGCCGGTTGAGTTCGTTGAGACGAAAGCCTATGCGGGCTGCAAATCCTGGGTCACCTTGGACTTCGAAATTGGGACCCAGGGCGCGATCCCGGTTCTGACAGAGACCGAAATGCGGGATCGGATCGAGACCGTGCGGTCAATTCTGCAGCTGTCCTGATGGTGCACAACGTCGTCCCTCGCGAGATCGATGCCTACCTGCATGGATGGCTTCCCGACCGCGACGATATCCAGCGCGAGATGGAAGCAGAGGCCGCCGCACGCGATTTTCCAATCGTGGGACCGGTGGTCGGCCGGATCCTCCTCCAGTACGTCCGGCTGACGAAGGCCCGGCGGATCCTCGAGATGGGGTCGGGCTTCGGATACGCCGCCTATTGGATGGCACGGGGGCTCGGGGTCGGGGGACGGCTCCTCGGGGTCGAGCGTTCGGCCGAGCATGTGAGGCGGGCCAAGCAGTACCTCCGGCGGGGAGGACTCGACAAGAAGGTCAAGCTGCACATCGGCGAGGCCCTGGAACTGGTTCGGGGCTTCCCGGACACCTTTGACCTCGTCTTCGTCGATATCGACAAGACCGAGTATCCCGCGTCCCTCGATCTGACCATCCCTCGGCTCAGGCCAGGTGGCCTCCTGCTGACGGATAACGTCCTTTGGGACGGTCGCGTCACCCGGCCTGAGTCCCCAGACCTGGCGACCAAGGCTGTCCGCGAGTACACCCGCCTCCTCTTTGACCGTGCCGACCTCTACACCACGATCCTCCCGGTTCGGGATGGCCTGAGCGTTTCCCTGAAGCTGAGTTAGCGGGGTCTGCGAGACTCGACGCTTGTCTGGGGCAAGCTGTCCCTTTACACTAGCCCTCGGCGGGTCGCCTGCTGGGTTCCCTGTTCTCGGACACGCTGATGCAAATCGAGATCCCCATCTTTCCCCTTCCAAACGTGGTGTGGTTCCCCCACACCTACCTCCCCCTGCATGTCTTCGAGCTGCGCTATCGGCAGATGGTGGAGGATTGCCTCTGTGGGGACAGGCGGATGGCGGTTGTCCGCCTCAAGGAGGGATGGGAGAAGGATTATTACGGGCGGCCTCCCGTGCACAGGATTGCTGCTGCCGGCAAGATTATCCGGGCGAACCGGGTGCCGGACGGACGCTTCCACATTCTGTTGCTCGGTGAGGAGCGCATCGCTATCGCCGGGGAGATCCCCAAGGACCGCCTCTACCGCGTCGCTCGCGCCTGGGTCCTTTCCGATCACCGTTCCGAGGGGACGACGCTCAACCGAGTAGTCGATGAGCTGAAGAGGGCTGCCGGGCGGTTCCTGCTCGAGCTCAATCGGCCGCCGATTCACCTCTTTCATGTGCTCGGGAGCGGGGCAAAGGCGGGGGTGATCGTGGATCGGATGGCCTCTGCCCTGGTCAGCGACCCGGACCAGCGGCAGAGGCTCCTGGATACCCTCGAGCTCCGGGAACGGGCCGGCCTGCTCCTTGAGTATCTCGAACGTCTCCGCAACCAGGGGCGCCAGTCTGCCGATCCCTATGCGCGCCGAGCGCAGATGAACTGAAGTGGTGCGGTAGCTCAGGCTGCCTGGTGCCCCCACAACGAGGTGTAGGCCTCACGACGGTGTCGCCGTCACCTTTTGTTCTGTCCGGCTGTCCACCAGGGGACGGACAGAGGTGGGGTCTGCCCCGACTTCGGTGAGGAAGCGGTGGATCAGTCCTTCTCGAAGGTCCTGGATCGTGTCTGGGTCCCGGTCCTGTAACGGGACCTGACCCCCGGCGATGAGGTCATGACCACCCGCAGAACCTTGATCCCCGATCATCTCTTGGATGAGCTGTCCCGCACTGACATTCATGCGGGTTGTCCGAAGCGAGAGGAAGAGGGTGTTGTCGAAGCGTCCCATGACCATGGCCCACTGCATCCCCTCGAGGCGGAGGATCAGGTCGGCCATCTCGGCCACCATGTCGGGGTACTCGAGCAGGTCAAGATGGGAGAGGATGACTCCGGGATCATAGATGCGCGCCTGCGTGATGACCTGCTCGAGGGCGCGGAAGTACTCGGAGGGGACCCGCGAGTGCTCGATCCGGGACAGCCATCGCTTATCGGAGCGGGGGTAGAGCCAGGTGCTGGCCCGGATGTCGTGGCGGGTGGCTTCGCGACCGAGGTCCTGGGTCTCCGACTGGATGCCGTAGAAGAGGGCCGTGGCCAGATGTTGGTCGGGGTCGATGCCAGCATCCTGAAGGTACTGGCACAGGATGGTCGATGCGGCGCCGGTCTTCGAGCGGATGTCACGAAAGGGGACGGCCCGCGTGGCGGGGCGGAGCGGATGGTGGTCGAGGACGATATGGACGTGCGTCCCTCGGGGCAGGGAATTGTTCCCGGCCTCTAGCTGGGTATCGACCAGGGCGATCCGGGCGTAGTCGTCGTAGATCAGTTCCTCCGGGCGGAGCCAGCGGAGCCCGAGGTAGCGCAGGAGGGCGCGATTCTCGGCGCGTCCCACGAAGCCCCCGAAGGCCAGGTCCACCGGGCTGCTGGCCCGTGTCTCGAGGAGGGTCATGAGGGCGGCAGCGCTGGCCAGGGCATCGGGGTCCGGGTTGTCGTGGGTGAGGACGAGGGTCCGCTTCCCCTCGCCGGTGAGCTCGAGCAATCGCTTGAGACGGTTCCGCCGGCCCATCCGCCCCTCCTTCGCCCTCGCTGCCATGGCACCATCATGTACCCGAAAGATGGCAATCGTACGGTTGGCCCGGTGGAGAGCCCGGCTCCTCTCTGCGTTATTTACTGATGGTGACAGGCACTCCGACCTTCGAGACGTCCGTCACTGTCATCTGGAAGAGCTGGTAGAGGAGGATGAACGCCTCGCGGTCCCACAGGGTATCCCCGACCGAATAGTACTGGCCCGCGTAGAAGGCCTGCGGGACGCCCTCCGGCGCAGGAGATTCCATCACCTCAATCGCCAGCGTCCGCCGCGGATTCCTGACCACCTCCCCGGTCCGTGGATCCTTCTCCACGTCATACTCCGGGATCCGGTTGATCCCCGCGGCGACAAAGGCAAGGATCACATTGAGGCTCCGCAACTTGAGGGCTCCGAACAGAGGGAAATCACCCCCCGGATGGCCCGGGCGAACATCCACCAGGATGAAGTTGCTCGGGTTCGCAGTGGCGCGAAGGTTGAGGGTCTGCCGCTGCTCGTCGCTCAGCCTGCGTGGGTCGTAATTCGTAATGACCACACGCCCGGTCACCGGTCTGGTGAGCGCATATGTGCCGTCTTCTCCCTCCCGCCGCCACCAATAGCCCTTGTCCAGCGCACTCATGAGCTCTCCAGCGGACGGTGGGCCAGCGAGTTTTGTGTGAATCGTCTCCGTGAAAAAGAGCGTCCCGACGAAGAGCTTGCGGTTGGCGTTGAGCCAGGCAAGGTGCAAGGCGCGCTGGCGGAATTCCTCATACTCCGTGGGGCGGGACGGCCAGTTCAAGATAAACCGCTCGAACTTCCCGTCCCGGGTCTGCACCTCAATCCCGTCGGCCATGAGTCGCATCACCATGTCAATGGGCGCACCCTGGAAGACCAAGAACTCAAACTTGCTCTCATCCATCGGGGTCAGGATACGTCGGGTGAACTCCTCTCCCTGAATGGGCACGATGGATAGAGTGGGGTTCTCAGCCGCGCTTGCGCCGAAGTTAAGGGCGTACGCATCGAGTCCGGAGCTCTTGAGGAAATTCGCGATGAAGCCCGCATTCGCCCGGTAGTCGAAGGTCGCGGCAATGCTTGAGGTTACCGTGAAGTGCACCGGGAGGCTCTGGTCCTTACGGGCGATATTCACCAGGAGCATCTCGCGTTCTAGCGCACTGACCGTCTCGTCGTAGCCGAGCACCGATTGGTGAAGGGACACAGGCCCGACGCACCCGGTAATGGCCAGGGCCCAGACAACTCCTCCTAAAGCACCAAGTCGCATACAATCGCCTCCGAAGTGTTTAATGCACCTATCAGACATGGGCAGTCAAGTCAACCTCCATCATGATTTTCTGGCAGCTTCAAGACTTTCGAGGCTTAGCCCTTCTTCAGCCGCAATGGTCGAGCACCATGACGGAGCCGACGGCTTCCTCTCGGGGGACGAAGTTACCCTTGGAGAAGGGAAAGGCGTCTCACTGCGCGGTGAGTACGACAGCGATCCTGAGCCCGGCGTGCAGTCCAACGACGTCAGCCTGTGTTCCCGCCTCGTGGTCAAGTGCTAATAAATCCTCTTGTCCCTCCCTGCGCGGTGTGGTAGGGTGCCCCCGATTCGACGCCTGAACCCATCTCGCGTGGGTTGACGTGGCGCCGCCCCGGGATGACTGGTGGCGGCGCGTTTGTGTCAGGTGGACCCGCGCCGAGGGCGCTCGGGCAGAGGTCTGCGACCGCCGGAGCAGTGGAGGAGACTGGGTGGTCCATCCGGTCCTCATCCTCGTACTCCCCTTTATTGCGGCTGGCCTGACGCCGGTCGTGGCACGGGGGCTTGGGCGGTGGACCGGCTGGTGGGCAGCCGCGGTCGCTGGCCTCCATTTCCTCTGGCTCCTCTCCTATCTCCCCTCGGTCGCGGCGGGCACCGTCCTCACCTTCCGGTACCCCTGGATTCCAGCCCTCGGGGTCAATCTGACCGTCACCCTGGATGGTCTCGGACTCTTCTTTGCCCTCCTGATCACCGGTGTCGGGACGCTCATCTTCGCGTACGGTCGTCGCTATCTCGGGGTCGACGAGAATCATGGCAAGTTCTTCGCCTTCATGCTCCTCTTCATGGGCTCGATGCTCGGGGTCGTCCTCACCTCCAATCTGCTCGCCCTGTTTGTCTTCTGGGAATTGACCAGCCTCTCCTCCTTCCTGTTGATCGGGTTCTGGGATCACCGCGAGGCGTCCCGCTACGGCGCCACGAAGGCGCTCCTCGTCACCGGCCTCGGGGGGCTCGCCATGCTCCTCGGGTTTATTCTGCTCTACTCGGTAACAGGCTCGTGGGAGCTGCCGGTCGTGCTCGCCCAGGGCGAGACGATCCGGGCGAGCGGCCGGTACCTGCCGATCCTCGGTCTCATCTTCCTCGGGTGCGCCACCAAATCGGCCCAGTTCCCCTTCCATATCTGGCTACCGAACGCCATGGAGGCTCCGACGCCCGTCAGCGCCTACCTGCACTCGGCGACCATGGTCAAGGCAGGGCTCTATCTGATCGCGCGCCTGACGCCCGCCCTCGCGGGGACTGACGCCTGGGTGCTGTTGGTCGGGGGGGTGGGCCTCCTCACCCTCGTGGTCGGGGGATTCCTGGCCTTCGCGGCGGACGACCTGAAGGCGCTCCTCGCCTACTCCACGGTGAGTCAGCTCGGGCTCATCATGTCGCTGTACGGTCTCGGGACGGTCGCGGGAGCCCAGGCCGCCTCCTTCCATCTGATGAATCACTCGGCCTTCAAGGCTGCCCTCTTCCTTGCGGTCGGAATTATCGAGCACGAGAGTGGCACGCGGCGCCTGAGCCAACTCGGGGGGCTCTTCCGGTATATGCCGGTGACCGGGACCTTCGCCACGATCGCGGCCCTCGCCATGGCCGGTCTTCCTCCCTTTGGTGGGTTCATCAGCAAGGAGATGTTCTACGAGGGGATGGCGGCGGCGGCGTGGGAAGGACCCGGAGGGATACTCTTCCCGGTCTTGGCGGTGGGGGGGTCGATCTTCACCTTCCTGTATGCGATCCGAATCATCCACGGGGCCTTCCTGGGTGAAGCGGGGCACCCGCCGCGGCACCCCCACGAGGCCCCGCTGGGACTCTTGTGGCCGGTTGGGCTCCTTGCGGGCGCGAATGTCCTCCTCGGGCTCTGGCCGGCTGTTGTCCAGGACCGCCTCTTGGCCCCGATGGCGGAGGCCATTTCAGGGGCTCCTGTACATCCTCACCTCGCCCTGTGGCATGGCTTCAATCCCCCCCTCCTGATGAGTCTCGTCACCGTGGGGCTCGGCTGCCTCCTCTACCCCCTTTGGCGCGCAGTGGGCCGCTGGCAGGAGCGTGCCTGGGCAAAGGGGAGCGTGGATGCATGCTATGACTGGGCCCTCACCGCATTGCCCCATCACGCGGGCCGCTTCTCGGCGGTGCTACAGTCGGGACAGATGAGCCGCTACCTCAGCCTGATCTTGCCCTTCGTCATGGTGCTGGGGTTCTGGGGTCTCTGGTCCCTGGGGGCCAGCCTGGAGCCGGTCCAGCTCCGGGAGATCCTGACCTATGAGGGAATCCTCCTCGCCCTGATCGCGGTGAGCAGTGTTGGCGTCGTCCTGGCCCCTCGGCCTCTCCCGGCGGTGATCATCCTGGGAGGGGCCGGCTACCTTGTCGCACTCTTCTTCATCGTGCTGCATGCGCCCGACCTCGCCTTGACGCAGTTCCTGATCGAGACGGTCTCTCTTGTCCTCTTCCTTCTTGTCCTCTACCGGATCCCCCCCTATGTGCCTGAAGGGGCCTCGGCCGGCGTGATCATCCGGGACCTCGTGATCGCGACAGGGGTCGGGCTCATGGTGACCTTGGTCCTCCTGGCCTCGGCGGGCAGGTTCTTGTTCCCGAGCATTGCGGAATATTTTCTCCGGGAGAGCGTCCCTGGGGGCGGTGGGCGGAACGTCGTAAACGTGATTCTGATTGATTTCCGCGGCTACGACACCCTCGGCGAGATCTCGGTCCTGGCCATCGCTCTGCTCGGTGTCTACACCCTGATCACCATGCGGAGGAAGCAAGGATGAAGCACCACACGACCATTATCGCGGAGGTCGTAGCCCGCTTCTGCTTCCCCTTCATCCTGCTCTTTGCCCTCTATCTCCTGCTCGCCGGGCACAACAACCCGGGCGGCGGGTTCATCGCCGGGGTGATGGCCTCCGCGGCCTTTGCCTTGATGTACGTGGTCTTCGGGCTCGAGGGGGTGCGGCGGTACACCCCAAAGTCCTACCTCGGCCTGGTAGCCCTCGGGCTCACCTTTGCCACCGGGACCGGCCTGGCTGGGTTTTTCCTGGGGGACAGCTTCCTCACCAGCGAGATGCTGCACTACGACCTGCCGATCCTGGGCACGGGGGAGATCGTCTCGGCCTTCTTCTTCGATGTGGGCGTGTTCTTCATCGTCGTCGGGGTAACGGTCTCGATCATGGGCTTCATCGGGGAGGAGGGAGGCGCATGACATTGATGCTCTGCCTGACCATCGGGATCCTCTTCGGAACGGGGGCCTTCCTCTTGCTCAGACGGAATGTCCTGAA
>JBHIAD010000015.1:0-18745 GCA_046758405.1 Methylomirabilales bacterium (SeqCode) | reverse complement strand
TCCGATTGCCTGGGAGCAGATGTGCGCGCCGATGCAAGGGGCGGTCCTGGGAGCGTTGCGGTACGAGGGGCTAGCGCGTACTAACCAGGAGGGGATTGACCTGATCCGAAGGGGACGTGTTCGTTTCGCCCCAAACCATCACTACGGGGCTGTTGGTCCGATGACCGGAATCACGACCCCCTCGATGCCGGTCTTCGTCGTGGAAAACACCCGCTTCGGAAACCGGGCCTACTGCACCATCAACGAAGGGATCGGCAAGGTGATGCGCTTCGGGGCAAATGATGCGACGGTGATCGAGCGGCTTCACTGGATCGCGGGTACCCTCGCGCCGGCCCTCGCCGGGGCGATCCGCGGGCGTTCTGAGCCAATCAACCTCAAGGTGATCATGGCTCAAGCCCTCATCATGGGCGACGAGATGCATCAGCGGAATGTGGCTGCGACCTCCCTCTTCATCCGGACCCTCATGCCTTTCCTCGCCCGCGAGCGGCTTGATCCCCAGGTACTCGCTGCGGTGACCGATTTCCTTACGGCCAACGATCAATTCTTCCTGAACCTCGCGATGGCGGCGGGCAAGGCGATCCTCGACCCGGCCAGAGGCGTGGAGGGCTCGACCCTCGTCACCGCCATGGCTCGAAACGGTCACGAGTTTGGCCTGCAGGTGAGCGGCCTCGGCGAGGAATGGTTTACCGCCCCCGTCAACACCCCCGCGGGCCTCTTCTTCCCCGGTTTCAAGCCCGAGGACGCGAACCCGGACATGGGAGACTCGGCAATCCTTGAGACGACCGGCCTGGGCGGTTTCGCGATGATCGCCGCACCGGCGGTCGTCCGGTTCGTCGGGGCAGGAACCCTTGCGGACGCCAAGCACTACACCCTCGAGATGGCTGAGATTACCGAAGGTCCCCACCCCGCCTGGCTCCTCCCAAACCTCGACTTCCAGGGAACGCCCACTGGCATCGACATCCGCAAGGTGGTGGAGACCGGGATCCTGCCGGTGATCAACACCGGGATTGCCCACCGCGAGGCGGGGATCGGCCAGGTAGGCGCCGGCGTGGTGCAGGCCCCACTGAGATGCTTTCACAAGGCCCTGGAGGCCTTCGTGAAGACCTACGCCCCTTGAGTCACCACCCCGCAGCCGGAGACTGACACGGATGGTGAACCCCCCCACGAGGACAAACGCCTGGCTCCTCAAGAACGGGCGGACCCTCGAGGTGGACCGCCCGCACGACATCGTCATCGAAGGTGACCGGATCGGCGCGGGGCCCCCTGCCCCAGGCGCGGAGGTCCTTGACCTGGAGGGAGCCGTCGTCCTTCCGGGACTCGTCGAGGCCCACATCCATCTGGACAAGGCCCTCCTGTTGGAGCGAACCCCGAGCCGTGAAGGCACCCTGCAAGAAGCCATCCAGCTCACCGCAGCGGCCAAGCGACACTTCACGCCAAAAGACATCGCCACCCGTGCAGAGCAAGTCCTCCGGATGGCAATCCGCCACGGCACCACGGCGATGCGCACCCACGTCGAGGTAGACCCAGTCGTTGGCCTCACGGGTCTCGAGGCCATTCGTGACCTTCGCGACCGGTACCGGGAGGCCATCGACCTCCAATTGGTTGCCTTTCCGCAGGACGGGATCCACAACCTTCCCGGGACCGAAGCCCTCCTTCGCGAGGCCCTCAGGACAGGCGCGACCGTCGTGGGGGGGTGCCCCTACACCGACCAGAACCCGGCGGCTCACATTCGCACCGTCTTTGACCTGGCGCAAGAGTTTGACGCTGACGTCGATCTCCACCTCGATTTCTTCGATGACCCGACTCACCTGCACATCCGCCAGGTCGTAGCAGAGACTGAGGCGCGCGGCTGGCAGGGTCGGGTGGCGGTTGGCCACCTGACCGAGGTCGCCGCCCTCTCTCCCGCCGAGCGCCGCGACCTCTTCGCGGCAATCCGGGGAGCCGGGATCCACGTGATCACCCTCCCTGCAACTGACCTCTACCTCATGGGACGCAAAGATGATCGCAATGTGCGCCGAGGCCTCGCCCCTGTGAAGGAGATGCTCTCGGGGGGCATCACCGTCGCCTACGCCTCGAACAACATCCGCAATGCCTTCACCCCCTTCGGCAGCGCCGACCTGATCCAGATCGGACTCATCCTGGCGATCGCTGGACACCTGGGGGCGGAGGAGCAAATCCGGACCATCCTCCGGATGGGGACTGAGCATGCGGCCCGGATCCTGCGACTCGCGGACTACGGCCTTCACCAGGGGTGCCGGGCAGACCTCGTCGTCTTCGACACCCCTCGCCTTACCGACATCATTGCGGCACAGCCGGAGAAGCGCTACGTCTTCAAGGCCGGCCGTCTCACCGTCGAGAACCAGCGGACCACGCGCTTTCACTTCGAAGAGGTCACCTGATGATGCTTCACCGCTGCGTAACCACCCTTGCCGTTGACAGCATTGACAACCTCCAATGCCCCTGATACGCTCCGTCCTCTCATCAGGTTCGTTCCTCTCCAGAAGGTTGAACTACCACAAAGGAGGTCAATCATGAAGCGTCCCCCTGGTTTGTGGAGTTTCCTCACCCTGTTTGCTGCCGGTCTCCTCTTACTCCCCCCTGCTCAGGCCGCAAAATCCCCGATCAGGATCGGCCTCGCTGCCACGTTTTCCGGAGGGCTGGCGGTCTCGGGTCAGGCGATCGAGCGGGGCTTGACGATTGCCGTCGACGAGATCAATGCCAGGGGCGGGCTCCTCGGTGGGCGCCGACTCGAAATCGTCAAGCGGGACGATGGAGGGAAGCCAGCGAACGGGGTTGCCGTAGTCCGAGACCTGGCCGGCGAGGGCGTGGTGGCCATCTTCGGCGGGCTCTTCACGCCGGTAACGTTGGCACAGCTCGGGACCGTCCATGACCTGAAGATCCCCTACATGGACCCCTGGGCTGCTGGGACCCCGATCACCCGGAATGGCCGAAACCCCAACTACATGTTCCGCGTCTCTGCCAACGACGACTACGCCGACAAGTTCCTGGTCGATTACGCGATCAAGCAGCTCGGTCGCAAGCGGCCCGGCCTTGCCCTGGAGAACACCGCCTGGGGCCAGTCGAACCAGAAGGGGCTCACGAAGTGGCTCGACAAGGCCGGTCTCAAAGCGGTGGGGATCGAGAAGTTCAACTGGGGCGACACTGACATGAGTCCCCAGCTCGGCCGCCTGCGCCGGGCCGACGCCGATATCCTGATCATGGTGGCCAACGCCCCCGAAGGGGCCCAAGTCGTCAAGTCAAAGGCCAAGATCGGCTGGGGTGTCCCCATCCTTTCCCATTGGGGGATCAGTGGAGGAAAGTTTGCCGAGCTGACTGGTAAGCTGTCAGAGGGTGTGACCTTCCTGCAAACCTACACCTTTTTCGGTCCGCAGAACGAACGCGGAAAGTATGTCCTGAAGGCCCTCAAGGCGAAATACGGTATTCAGGGACCGGAGGACATCACGGCCCCGGTTGGAACCGCGAACGCGTACGACGCCATGCACCTGCTCGCCATGGCGATCGAGCAGGCGGGGAGCACCAAAGGACCGGCGATTCAGCAGGCCCTCGAGAACCTCCGGGGACAATACCGCGGCCTGATCAAGGTCTATCGGCGGCCTTTCACCCCCGAGGAGCATGACGCCTTGTCCGCCGAGGACTTCGTCATGTGCGTCTGGAAGGGGGGCAAGATCCTTCCCGTCAGCATGGTGCGCCAATAGCCAGGACTCGTTGGCGGCCCGTAACCGGCCCGAGGTCCGGCAGCGAAGAGGCCTGATCGGCAACCACCGACTCCAGGGGGGCTCATGTTCCTGCAGTTACTCCTGACAGGTGTGGCCCTGGGCAGCATGTACGCCCTGGTCGCGATTGGCTACCACATCACCTACGCGACGAGCCGCACTGTCAACTTCTCCCAGGGGGATTCGGTCATGGTGGGGGCGGTCCTGGCGTACACCTGTGTCGTCCGGTGGGGCTGGCCCTTTTGGCCAGCCCTCACCCTGACCCTGCTCGCCCTCGCGGTCTACGGCCTGGCCGTCGAGCGGATCGCAGTCCGCCCCTTCTTCCGGGCCTCCTCGATCGCCTGGCTGATGAGCACGATCGCCGTCGGGATCATCGCTGAAAACGTCGCCCTGCTCTTCTTCGGCACCGACGCCCGGACCTTCCCCAGTCGCTTCACCGAACACCCCATCTTCATCGGGGGGGCGGGCGTCTACCCACAGGAGCTGTTGATCCCGGGGGTAGGCCTTCTGGTCATGATCGGCCTCCGAGTCTTCTTCCAGCAGAGCCTCCTCGGCAAGGGGTGGCGGGCGGTCGCCTTCGACCCAGTATCGGCGAGCCTGATGGGAATCAACGTCACGCGGACCATCGCCGCTTCGTACGCCCTGAGCACAACCCTTGCTGGCCTCGCGGGAATCCTCCTCGCCCCGATCATCAACGTCTCGGCCACGATGGGTGTCGTCATCGGCCTCAAGGCCTTTGCGGTGGCGATCCTTGGAGGACTGGAGGGGTCCGGCGGGATTATCCTCGCCGGCCTCGGCTACGGCATCCTCGAAGCCTTCATCGCAGGATACATCTCGACGGCGCTCCGGGACATTGTGGGCTTCGCCCTCGTCATTCTCGTCCTCGCCATCCGACCCGCAGGCCTCTTCGGAACCCATGGGATCCAGAAGGTATAGGGGATCCATGAATCGCCTCCCGACCCTCCTCAGCTTCGGCCTCTTTGCCGCCCTCGTCTCGCTCCCCTGGGTGATTCGGGACACCTATGTTCTGTACATCTTGGTCATCGTCGGGATCATGGTGGTCATCGCGGCGGGACTCAACGTCCTCGTGGGCTTCTCGGGACAGATTTCTCTTGGCCACGCGGGGTTGTACGGCATTGGGGCCTACACCGGGGCGATCCTCTCCACCGGCTTCGGCTGGAATCTGACAGCGGTTCTCCCCCTTGCCGTGGTCCTGAGCGCCCTGGTGGGAGGGCTCCTCGCCCTGCCGGCGCTCAGAGTCAGCGGGCCCTACCTGGCGATGGTCACGATTGCTTTCGGAATCGTCGTCGAGGGGGGCCTGATCGAGTGGGCTCCCCTCACGGGAGGCCCGGCCGGCATCTTCAACATCCCCAAACCTCAGCTCTTCGGGCTCACCGTACACCTCACCCCCGGCTATTATCTGTTGATCGTCGGACTCGCCGGACTCAGTCTGCTCGTCGTGCACAACCTCAGTCGCTCCCGTTGGGGAAAGGCGATCCAAGCGGTCCGGGAAAGCCCGATCGCCGCCGCGTCCCTCGGGCTCGACACCCGGAAGCTTCGCACCCTCGCCTTCACCATCAGCGCTGGCTTCGCTGGCGCGGGCGGCTGCCTCTACAGCTTCTTGAATGGATACATCAGCCCCGACAGCTTCACGTTTCAGACCTCGATCCTCTTCCTGTTGATCGTCATTTTTGGCGGGCTCGGGACCACCATGGGCCCACTCGTGGGGGCAGCGGTCCTGATCATCCTGCCCGAGGTCTTTCGGGAATTCGTCCGATACCGCCTGATCATCTACGGCTCGCTGCTCCTCGGCAGCATCTATTTCCTCCCTCGAGGCATCGGTGGTCTCCTCGAGGAAGCCCTTCGGCGTCTCCGCGGAGGCGACGTCGCTCCCCCCTCTCCGTCCGGCGAGGGAGACCGAGATATGGCACACGGAACCGCAGTACCCGCCACCCTCACGATCGTCGGCGTACGGATGAGCTTCGGAGGCCTGAAGGCCCTGGACGGCGTGGACCTCACCCTGAGCCCGGCCTCGATCCACGCCCTGATCGGGCCGAATGGAGCAGGCAAGACCACCCTGCTGAATCTGCTTTCGGGCTTCTATCGCCCTCAGGCCGGCGACATCCGTTTGAACGGCAGACCCCTGAACCGGCTGCCGACCCACGGGATCGCGCGGGCAGGGATTGCGAGAACCTTCCAGAATACCCAGCTCTTCGAGGAGATGGCGGTCATCGACAACGTCATCATCGGGTGCCTCGGGCGACGTCGCCCCGGCATTTTCGAAGCGCTGTGCTTCACGCCGGCTGAGCGGCGGGAATCCGAGCTCATCCGGAGGGAGGCGAGTGGCCTCCTCCGTTTCGTCGGTCTGGCGGAAGCCGCTCATATCCAGGCCAAGCACCTTCCCTTCGGCCACCGCCGTGCCCTCGAGATCGCCCGGGCGCTCGCGACGCATCCCCGCGTCCTGCTGCTGGACGAGCCGGCCGCCGGCCTGACCGTCGAAGAGCTTGGTAAGCTCAACCGGCTCCTGGGAACGATCCGAGGCCAGGGGATCGGTATCCTGCTCGTGGAACACCACATGGACCTGGTCATGGAGGTGTCAGACCAGGTGACCGTGCTCGACTACGGCAAGAAGATCGCCGAGGGGGATCCGGCTCAAGTGCAGCGACATCCCCAGGTTCTCGAAGCCTACCTCGGCGCCGCCCCCGGAGGATAGCATGGACCACGAGGCACCCGTCATCGAGGTGCGAGACTTGAAGATCCGATACGGACAGGTGCCGGCAATCCACGGCATCTCCCTCGCAGTCACCACCGGCGAAACGGTCGCCTTGATCGGCGCGAACGGCGCTGGCAAGAGTACGACGCTCCGGGGGATCGCTGGCCTGCTCCCCGCCGCGGGAGGATCGATCTGGTTCCGAGGGTCCGAGGTGACGGACAGGCCAGCCCACGCCCGGGCAGCCGCCGGGATCTGTCTTGTCCCGGAAGGTCGCGGCCTGTTCGCCGACCAGACTGTCGAGGACAATCTCCTCCTAGGGACGTACCGACGCAGACGGCCCGCGGCCGAGCTCTCCAGGGACCTCGAGGCGATCTACGCGCGCTTCCCCATCCTGGCCGAACGCCGAACACAGCTCGCCGGAACGCTGTCGGGTGGGGAGCAGCAGATCCTCGCCATCGGGCGCGCCCTCATGGCCCGCCCCGAGGTCCTCCTCTTGGACGAGCCCTCCCTCGGACTGGCCCCGCGCCTGGTCGAGCAGATCTTCAGGATCATCCAAGACCTGCGGGAGGAGGGGGTGCCGATTCTCCTCGTGGAACAGATGGCCTACCTGGCCTTGCAGCGTGCCGACCGGGCCTTCCTCATGGCACAGGGTCGCATCGTCCTAGAGGGAAAGGGTGCCGACCTGCTCCAAGACCCCAACCTGGTTGGGGCCTACTTGGGCCAGAGGAGAACATGATCGAAACCACAGGGAGGAAGCGGATCGTCATCGCCCTCGGCGGAAACGCCATCACCCCTCCGGGGAAACCCGGAACCCCCGTGGAGCAGTGGGCAAACGTCCGACGGACCTGCCAGGGCCTCCTGCAAATCCTTCGGGACGAGCACCGGATCGTCCTCACCCACGGAAACGGGCCCCAGGTCGGCAATCTCCTCATCCAGCAGGAGACGGCCGTCGACCAAGTCCCCGCCCTGCCCCTGGACGTGTGCGGCGCCATGACCCAGGGCCAGATCGGCTTCATGATCCAGCAGGGGCTGACGAACGCCCTGCGAGACGTCGGCCTCGACCGTCCGGTGGTGACGGTCATCACCCGGGTCCTGGTCGCCGCCGACGACCCCGGCTTCAAGAACCCCAGCAAACCCGTCGGCCCATTCTACTCGCGGACGGACAAGGCACGACACGAGGCAACCTCGGGGGCAATGTTCAAGCGGGTCCAGGGGAAGGGCCCACATCCCTATCGACGCGTCGTTCCCTCTCCCGAGCCACTCCGAATCCTGGAGGGGCCGGCGATCAAACGACTCGTCGATCTCAAGATGGTCGTCATTGCCGCAGGTGGTGGCGGCATTCCGGTGATCCTGGGATCGACCGAAGACCATACCGGGGTCGAAGCGGTGATCGATAAGGACTTGGTGAGCGAGAAGCTCGCCGAGGCGGTCAGCGCCGATATCCTCATGATCTTGACCGACACAGACCGGGTCGCCCTGCATTACGGCACGAAGGCCCAGCAGGACTTGGAGACCGTGACCGTGACCGAGCTGGAGGGCCACTATCGGGAGGGTCATTTCCCCCCGGGGACGATGGGGCCGAAGGTTCTCGCGTGCCTCCGCTTTCTCCGTTTCGGTGGTGAACGGGCGATCATCGGTCCCCTTGCCGCGGCCTACGAGGCCTTGCAGGGAGAAGCGGGAACCCAAATCCTGCCCGAGGAGGCGATGCGGTGAAGTTTCGCCACGTGGTTGAGGCCCAGCAATTCAACAAAAAGCTGATCCGTGAACTCTTCGACCTCGCCGATCGGATGGAGGCAACCGCGGCGCAAGGCTCCCGGCTTCTCACCGGCAAGATCCTGGCCTCACTCTTTTATACCCCAAGCACCCGGACCCGCCTCTCCTTCGAGGCGGCGATGCTCCGGCTGGGCGGGCAGGTGATCTCCACCGAGAATGCAGCCGTCTATTCGTCTGAATCCGAGGGAGGTTCCCTGGAGGACCTCATCCGGAGTGTCGGCGCCTTTGCGGACGTCCTCATCCTGCGCCACCCCGAGACCGGATCGGCCCGACGGGCCGCAGCCGTGGCACCGGTCCCCCTCATCAACGCCGGGGACGGGACCGGGCAGCATCCGACCCAGGCGCTGCTCGATCTGTACACCATCCATCGGCGTCTCGGGGGCATTGACGGCGTGGCGATCGCGATCGTTGGAGACCTGGCGAACAGTCGCACCGCACGCTCCCTCTGCTACTTCCTCGCAAAGTACACCGGAGTCCGCGTCACCTTATACTCGCCAACGCTCCTCACAATGAAAGAAGACATCCTCGCATACCTCCACACTCACGAGGTGGCGGTGACTGAATGCACGGACCAAGACCGCCCCCTCGCCGAGGTGGCGAGTCACGTGGACGTTATGTATCAGACTCACGTGTCCAAGCAGCACTTCGGGAACCGACTGACCGATTATGAGCGGGCCAAGACCGCCTGTACGATCACCCCAGGTATCGTGTCACGGATGCGGAAGCGTGGTGTGATCATGCATCCCTTCCCCCGGGTCGACGAGATTCATCCCGGAGTAGACAGCGACCCGCGGGCCGCATACTTTGATCAGATCCGTCACGGCGTCCAGGTTCGAATGGCGCTGCTGGCTTCGCTCCTCGCCGCCCAGGAAAGCCTGGAAGGATAACAGCGCAAGTAGTGCCCCCCAACTTCAGTTCAGCGGCAGCACTCGGGGAGGAACTGGACGATCTTCTCCTGCCCCCAGCTGAGAAGACGGTCAACCGTAACCACATCCGGCCCCTCGGCGTAGAGGCGCAGGATCGGTTCTGTCCCGGAGGGACGAAGGAGGATCCAGGCCTGATCGCCGAAGCGAAGCTTAAGCCCGTCAAGGGTGTGGCGGGAAATGGCGGTCCCGGGGGGAGCGACCCCGGACGGGTTGACCGGGAGAGCCTGGAGGGCCTCAGTCGAGACGGGACCCTTCAGGGGAAGATCGACCCGCCGGTACCGATGCGGCCCGATTTCCCCCTCCAGGTCTTGGACGAGGGTCCCGAGTGACTTCCCTTCGACCACCATGGCCTCCAGGAGCCGCAAGGCTGCCAGGAGGGCGTCTCGCTCGGGGATATGGTCCCCGAAGCCGATCCCTCCGCTCTCCTCTCCTCCCATGAGGGCCCCACCCCGGGCGAGTTCCTTCCCGACGTACTTAAAGCCGATCGGATACTCTTCAACCGGGAGACTGTAGCGGGCCGCAAGTTTGTCCACCATCAGGCTCATCGCGACCGTCTTGAGAACTCGTCCTCGGCGGCCGAGGTGCGTTACGAGGTGGCGCAGGAGCAGGGCGTAGATGTGATGCGGGGTGACAAAGCGGCCCCCTTCATCGACCGCCGCCATCCGATCCCCGTCCCCGTCGAAGGCAAAGCCAACCTTGCGAGACCCGGGGAGGTGAAGCAGAGCCTCGCGGAGCCCGTCGAGCCGCTCCGGCATCGGCTCGGGACCCGTCCCCCCGAAGGTCGGATCGATCCGCGCATGCAGGTCCTGACCCTCGACCCCGACCGATTCCAAGAGCCGGCGGGCGTAGCCCTGCGACGCGCCGAACATCGCGTCGGTCAGAACCGTGAGCCCCTGCACCTGTTCCACAGGAAGCTTGATCAGACCAAGGAGCCGATGGCGGTAGGGCGGCCACGGGTCGAAAGTCGGGAGCCCGTGGTTCGCTCCTTCCAGGAACCCATCCTCTCCAACTCCGTCGAGGAGCCCCTCAATCGCCGTGGTGACCTCGGGGGGGGCCGCAGCCCCGTCCCGCAAACGAAGCTTCACCCCAAGGTACTGGGGGGGGTTGTGGCTCGCGGTGATCATGACCCCCGCCGTAGCCCCAAGGTGAGGGATCGCCGCGGCCAGCATCGGCGTGGTGACAAAACCCGGGGTGAGGGCAACTCGGCAGCCCGACCTGGTCAGACTTCGGGCCATCGTTTCAGCGAAGCGGCGGGCCAGGAAGCGTGTGTCGTGTCCGACGAGGACCTGCGGATCTCTCTCGCCCACCGCGCGGGTGAGATACCGCCCGATCCCTACCCCGACCCGGTGGACATTCCGGAAGGTGTAGCTGTCGGCGATGACACCCCGCCATCCGTCGGTCCCGAAGCGGATGTCGGCCTGACTCATGGTGAGACCGCTCCTCCCTGCAAAGGGGAGTCGAAGGGGTCAGCGCGCCCTGGGAAGCCGGACCACGGTCGAGGGGACCTTGGCCTTCGGGAGGTGGGTCCAGGGGCCAACGTAGTCCCGGCTGGTGTACCAAAAACCTTCGTAGTAGTAGTACCAACGCCCGTCGAAGAAGTAGAGTGTGGCTGTGATCTTCGGGATCGTGTAGACCTCGGTTCCCGGGATCTGGATCAGGATCGGATTCACGGGGACCACGACCGCCGGTGGCGATGGGACAAGGTCGCTCGCAGGCGGGGGCGCGACGGCCGGGTGCTGAGGCGGTGAGGGAAGCTCTGGTGGTGGGATAACTGTGCTCGACTCTGGTCCTGTTGCGCTCTGGCAGCCGACCAAGACGGCGATACCCACCAGCACGACCTTCGCCCTTCCCAGACCCATCTTCCGCTTCCCCTTCCCTGACACGTCACCTTATATTCGGTTGCATCCCGGACCAAGTCAACCCATTTCCGGACCGAAGATCTTCACGATCTCATCACGAGAGAAGGTCGGAAGAGGGAGTTCCCTTCCACCCCGTCGCAGGCGGTGCCCCTCTCCTGGAGCGCACAGGCGCCCGATCCGTCGCGCTGAGGTACCCACGGCTGCGACGGCCTGAAGGACCCGCGGTGTCTCATCTGAAGGACAAGCGATGAGGAGAGCCCCCGAGGCGATCAACCCGATGGGGTCAATCCCGGTAACCTCACAGAGCGCTGTTGTCTCCGGCAGAACCGGGATCGCCTCCGCCTCGATCTCGACGCCGACCTGTGCCGCCTCGCCGAGCTCCACCAGCGCGGTGGCGAGCCCGCCTTCGGTCGGGTCGTGCATGGCGTGAATCCTTGCTCCTTCCACCGCCGCCATTGCCTCGGCCACCACACTGATCCCAGGAGTTTCGAGGAGCTGAGCGGCCCGGGCGACCAGGGCGGGTGCGACCCCCCGGGCAATGAGCCACTCACCGCGCTCCCGGGCCAGGATCGCCGTTCCCTCCACGGCGATCCCTTTGGTCAGAATCAGGTCATCACCTGCCTGAGCCCCGGTAGTGGCGACAAGCTGCTCCTTCGACACCTCGCCGAGCATCGTGCCGACGGCGATCGGTCTGGGAAGGCCTGGGGTAATCTCCGTGTGCCCCCCCACCACGACCGCCCCGACCGCCCGGCACGCAGCAGCCACCTGGGCGAAGATCCTCTCCACCAGAGCCCGATCTGCGTGCCCCTCTGGCATCAGCAGGCTCCAGAGGAACCACCGCGGTCTGGCCCCCCGCGTGGCGACATCATTTGCGTTCACAACGACCACGTACCAACCGATCTCGTCCGTCGCAAAGGTCACCGGGTCGGTTGCCGCAACGAGGCAGCGATCCCCCATATCGACAACAGCGGCATCTTCTCCTACCGCCGGGCCGACAAGGACCCGCGGGTCAAGGATGGGATGCTCGGCAAGCAGGGAGCGTAGGATTCCTACCGGCAGCTTTCCGGCAGGCAACGGAAGGCGACCCCCCTCCATCTCACTCAACCGCTCGACAGAATAAAGGGAGCTGGAGTGATGAGAAGCAAAAGGAGGATGAAGGCACCATAGGCGCCGAGGCGGCGGCGCGGATCCAAGGGTGTTACATCATCCATCAGGGGCGGATGACGAAAGCCCAGCACGAAGGCAAGGAAGGCCCAGAAGAGCCACCCGGGCCAGTAGTGAAGTCCCAAAATCCCTAAGACCAGCGCAGTGGCCATCCCAAAATGGGTCGCGCGCTTCCCCCACAGGGCGTAGGCGATATGGCCCCCATCGAGCTGCCCTAAGGGGAGCAGGTTCAGGGCTGTCACGAAGAAGCCGATCCAGCCTGCAAAGGCAACCGGGTGCAGTACGACATCGAATCCCTCTGGGACCCTACCCACCACGAGTATGGCGATAAAGGAAAAGAGGGGTGGGGACCCCAGCCCAATTCCAGCCCTGTCGCCCAGGGGCACCACCTGGGATAGCGTAAGCCCGATAATAAGAATTGGGATGGCCAGGACGAGCCCCGCCAGAGGCCCGGCAATGGCCACGTCGAAGAGGGCCTTGCGGTCGGTGACCGGCGAGCGCATCTTAATGAAGGCCCCGAAGGTTCCGAGACCAATGGGAGCGGGGATGAAGTAGGGAAGGGTAACTTCGATACCATAGTGCCGTGCGGTGAAGTAATGCCCCAGCTCATGGCAAACCAGGATCGACAGAATGCAGGCCGAAAAAGGCCATCCAGCCCATAGGTTATTCCAGTCCGCTAGCGGATCCTTTCCGGCGTGGTACGCCCCAACGAAGAGGGTCGTCAGGACCGTAGCGAGGAAGAGGAGGGCGTTGACCCAGACCCGGTCCTCGGCGCGCCGAGCCTGCCGGGGGACCGGGACCACCACCACCTCGTGCTCGCTCTGAATCAGCGGATAGAGCCCACGCGGCTCCAGGCGTTCCCGGAGTACCCTGAGCGCAACCTCTGGACGGGCCAGGAGGAAACCACGGCAGCGGACTGCCTGAGGGCCGACCTCAATCTGGTTGACGGCAAAGATCCCGACGAGCTGCTGGGCAACGAGCATTCCCACGCCGTCCGCTTGCCACCCGTCCATTGCGCTCCGCTCCCGGTACGTCCGTGATCGCCTCTGCTCACGTACCCCTGTGCATCTGTAGCACGCCCCTAGATGAGAGTCAAAATCCTTCCAGCCCATTGCCCATCAACACCAGCGTCGATCGGGCCCGGGAGGGCTCGAGGGTCAAATCAAAGCGGCTGGCGCGTCCCGTACGCCAATCCTCAAGCTGGTCCTCGTAGTGGGGAGACAGAGGATCACCCGAGGCTCCCCCGGGGATGACCCAGAGTGACTCCTCCTGGGCACCCAGGTCCACGATCTGCCGGTAGGCGGGACCGACCGCCGGCGCATAGGGGTGCGAGAGGAAGTAGGCAGCGACATTCACTGTCATCCCGTCCCCACCATGGGGCCATGGGCCCCGATTGAAGGGGACAAGCCCATTCAGGGCTCGGCTCAGCAACCCGGTGCCGGATCCTCCCAGCGGGTGGCGCAGCGTCAGCGGATGCATGCGTCCCCATTGCCAGAACTCTTTAGGGCCAAGGGCCTTCCGGAGAAAGGCGATGGCCTCCGTGAGGGCCTGGGCGACCACTGTGTCCCGGCCCTCGGGAAGAAAGCTCGAGTCCGCCTCAGTGAGGAGCCGATCCACCACGTGGACCGGGAGATGAAATAACGAAAAGTACTGGCTGTACAGCCCCGCCTCCTTCTCCTCCAATCGGGGCTCGAAGATCAAACGCAGGAGCCGGTCGTAGAAGGCGTGATACACGGCCGCCTCCTGGCTGTCAGCGTCCATCCTGCCATCCCAGGCGAGCAGACGCTCAGCCCACTCCCGAGCCTTCCCCACGCAGCTCGGAAGCGCAGGCGCGAGGCAGGAGCCAAGGAGCCGGGTGGCTTGGAGCGAGACCTGGTCACTCTGGACGACCAGCATGTCCAGAACCGACAGGCCGCCTTTCCCATTCAGGAGCGCCTGGATGCGGTCTGCCCGGAAGGGTGGCTCCCAGAGATAGGTCAAATAATGGGGATACTCCTCCGGCACGAGGCGATGGTTTGCCGTCACGATCATGCCCTCCCCCGGATTCACAAGCCGCGGCAGCTCGTGGAAGGGGATCGGTCCGTCCCACGCTCCTCCCTCCCCCGAGCCATCGAGGAGGACCATGCCGGTGCGGCCTGGCCGCCTGGGAAACCGCCCGGCCAGAAAGAGGGCAATGTTCCCGGTGATGTCCGCGTAGACAATATGCTGAGCCGGAATGGCGAAATGCTCGAGGCTGGCATGAAAGTCTTCGAGGTTTGCCGACCGGTTCATGCCAAGAAGCGCATCAAGCCCGCGGGAAGGCTCGAGACCCGTCCACCGGAGGCTGAAGGGGACCCCCGGACCCGGCAAGACATCGCTCATGAGGGGACAGAGGACACCCTGCCGTGGGACGAACCGGAGACGCACCCGCCGGGGCTCGGCCCCCCGGATCGGGATCATTTCCTCCCGGACGACGAACCTGCGCCACTCCTCCCCCACCCGGAAGCGGGACGGATCCGCAGGATCAAGGGTCTCGGCGTACAGGTCCGCGTCATCGGGCATGGCCGAGGTCATCCCCCAGGCAATCCGATCATTCCGGCCGATGGCGATGGCCGGCACCCCGGGGATCGCGGCCCCGGCGACCTTGAAGCCTGCCCCGTCGAGGCCCACCTGGGTGAAGAAGCCCGGAAGGCTGAGGAAGAGATGGGGGTCGTTGCAGAGAATCGGCTTACCCGAGGCAGTCCGGGTCCCGCTCAGCACCCACGCGTTACTCCCCATGGCACCGCCTCCCTCCGGCGGGACGGGGAGGTCTCTTAGCGCATTGCCCTCCCCACTCGCCGCCGGCAGGAGGCTGCGCAGCTCCTCGAAGCGAGCCACCCGGCTCAGCACCATGTCACCACGAAAGGCGAGACAGAGCAACCACCCGACCAGCCGACCAATGGCCAGGGAGTCTACGGGCGACCAGGGCTCGGGTGCGTACCCGAGGAGGACACACTCGATCGGGAGGGGGTTCCGCTTCCGCCCGGCTGTCATATACCCGTTCACACCGCTCGCGAAGGCCTCGAGGGTCTCGACCCCCTCCGGAGAGAGTACGGCCAAATCCGCTTGAGCACCTTGACCGAGGCCGAGGGCTCGGTAAAAGAGATCGAGATCGGAGAGACGCTGAAGTCCCAAGAGGCCAGCCGGTCCCCCGGGCGTCCCACGGTCCCCCAGGATCTCAGCCAGTCGGCCGTGGGCGAGACGGCGGGCGATGTCCATCTGCCAGAGCCGGTCCGAGGCCACGGCGTAGCCGAAGCCAGCAAAGAGGTCCCAACGGTTGTCGGCGGTTACATAGGGGATCCCAAGGGCATTCCGCCGGATCGCCACTCTACCCCGGACGGACCCGGGCAGAGCCACTACCCCACCGACCCCTTTGCTCCGGCGAGACAGAAGACGGCGGAGAAACACCTGGGTGAGGATCCGGAAGATCCGCAGGCCGGATCTCACCGACCGCGCTTCCAACGCTCGGCGGCGGTGAGCAGTTCTTCGGCATGGGTGAGAGGCGTCTGGGAGCGGCCGGGTCCTCCAAGCATCCGGGCGATCTCCCGGACGCGGCCCGGCGCATCAAGGGTTCGCAGCACCGCCTCGGTTCGGCCCCGGCCGGTCCGCTTTTCCACCTGGAGGTGCCGGTCGGCGAAGGCCGCAAGCTGCGGGAGGTGGGTGATACAGATCACCTGCCGCACCCGGGCAAGCCGCCACAGTTTCTTGCCGACCACCTCCCCCATCCCTCCCCCGATGCCGGCATCCACCTCGTCAAAGATCAGGGTCGGGGTTTCGTCGGCCGCCGCAAGGATGCCTTTCAGCGCAAGCATCGTGCGCGACAGCTCGCCGCCCGAAGCGATCTTGCGAAGCGGCTTGAGCCCCTCGCCCGGATTCGGCGCGATCAAAAACTCCGCCTCATCCATCCCCGTCGCCTGGAGGCAGGCCCGCCGCGGCCCCTCCCCGTCCGAGACCCGGCCGAGGGCAACGGCGAAATCGGCCTTTGGCATTCCGAGGGCCCGGATCTCGGCCCTCACCGCCTGCTGGAGCCGCCCCGCCGCTTGGGTCCGTGCTGCCGACAACCGCTCCGCCTCTCGCCACAGATCGGCCTCCAGCTCACCGATCTCTCGTTCGATCTCCTGGATCCGATCCGCGACCCCGCTCAGACGCGCCAGCTCCGCCTCCGCCTCGCGGAGCGCCTGCTGAATCGCGAGCACGCTGTCGCCGTACTTCTTCTTCAGCCGGCTGATCGTATACAGCCGCGCCTCGACCGCTTCGAGCCGGTCGGGGTCAGACCGCACTTTCGCGCGGTAGTCCCGAAGGGTCAGGGCCACCTCTTTGAGGAGGGCGGCCCCCTCCTCGACCATCGGACTGAGGGATGCGAGGTCCGGATCAATCCGTTCCCCCTCGCGCAATCGGGCCCGGACCGCGCCCAGCATCTCCAGAATTGCCCCCTCACCACCTTCCAGGGCCCCGTACGCGGCCTCGATCGCTTGCAGGAGTTCCTCGGAATGGGCGAGCCGGACGCGCTCGACACGGAGCGCCTCCTCCTCGCCTTCGGCGAGCGCCGCCGCTCTGATCTCCTGGACCTGATGGCTGAGGAAGTCGCGCCGCTCCTCCTTCCGCCGCTCGCCGCCTGAGAGGTCCCCACACTCCGCCTCGAGGTCACAGAGCCGCCGGTACCGGTCCCGGTACGCAGCGACGGGATCGCCAAGCCCGGCGAAGGCATCGAGGAGCTCGAGGTGCCGGCGGCGGTTGAGCAAGAGGGGCGCATCCTGCTGACCGTGAATGTCCACCAGGAACTCTCCCAGCTCGCGCAGTGTGCCGGCCAAGGCAAGGGTCCCGTTGACATAGGCCCGGCTCTTCCCCTCCCGTGGGAGATGCCGTCGCAGGAACAGGTATTCCTCGGTGGGGGCTGTGATGCCCTGAGCGGCGAGGAGCGCGCGGATACCCGGATGCGCCCCGGCCTCGAAGGCGGCTTCCACCACCGCTTCAGCCGCCTCCGTCCGGATCAACTCCATCTCTCCCCGGCTCCCGAGGGCAAGCATCAGCCCGTCCACCACGATCGACTTGCCCGCCCCCGTCTCTCCCGTGAGGACGTTGAGCCCCGGCCCGAAGCCGATTCGCAGCTTCTCGATGAGGGCGAGGTCTTTGATCTGGAGCTCCCGCAGCATCGCTCCCCCGAGAGTTCAGCGTTCATAGTTCATGGTTCATAGTTCATGGCAAGACAGGAGCCTAGACAGTTCATTGCGAATTTCTGGGCCGTGTGCTCTGAACCATAAACCCTGAACTATGAACCCTTCACCGTTCGCCCCACTTGAGCTTGTTTCGCAGGATCTGGTAATAGCTCTTCTTGGGCGAGGGAATCAGGAGGACTTCGTGGGGAGCCCGGCTCACCTCGACAACATCGCCCAAGGAGAGCCGGTGCCCCACCTGGCCATCGAGGGTTAGGTACACATCCTCGTTCTTCGACGCCAGGCGCACTTCGACCCGGGCCGAATCGGGCAGAACGAGGGGGCGGTTGGTCAGGGCATGGGGGCAGATCGGCACCAGGATCACGGCCCGCATGGTGGGGTGAAGGATCGGCCCGCCGGCCGAAAGGCAGTACGCCGTCGAGCCGGTCGGGGTGGAGAGGATGAGGCCATCGGCGCGGGAGCTCAGCACCAACTCGTCGTTCACCGAGATATCCAAGTCCACGATCCGGGCCATCACTCCCTTGGTGATCACCGCGTCGTTCAAGGCCACGTAGGACACCTGGGGCACCCCACCACTGAGGACACGGACCGCCAGGAGGAGCCGTCGGGTGGCACTGAAGTCCCCGTCGAGGACCGCCGTGAGGACCGGATAGAGTTCATCCAGGGTGATCTCGGTGAGGAACCCGAGCCCGCCCAGGTTGACACCCAAGATCGGGACCTCCCGGGGACCCACCAGCCTGGCGACCGCGAGCAGCGTCCCGTCTCCGCCCAGGACGACGACGAGATCGACCTTGTCCGCCAAGGCCTCGCGATCGACCGCAAAGACCCCGTCCCTCGCCGCACCCAGGAGGGCCGTTTCCTGGTCGGTGACCACCCGGAGACCTCGCTGGAGGAGCCAGGGGACAAGTCCGTCCAGTACCCCCTGGGCCTCAGGCTTCAGGGGCTTGGTGACGATCCCCACGGTGTGGACCATGCGCCCCCTCTCTGCCGGCACCTTCATCCCGCGCCCTGTTCCGTGAGGTGAGCGCTCCAGCACCGCGCGAGGACCGTCTCGGCCGGCTCGCAACACGCGTTCCCCCGCTGGAGGAAGAGGAAAAACTCTCGGTTTCCCTTGGGGCCGAGAAGTGGCGAGGCAATCATCCCTCGCGTCATGAGCCCGCACGCCTCCGCTGCCACCGCTACCTTGACGAGGGCCGCCCGCTGCTGCGCAGCACTGCGCACCACGCCGCCCTGCCCCACCTGTCCCTTCCCCACCTCGAATTGCGGCTTGACCAATGGCAGGACGACCGCCTGGTCTCGCAAGAGCGGGACTATCGCTGGCCACACCAAGGTGAGCGAGATGAAGGCCAGATCGACGACCGCCAGCGAAGGGCGTTCTTCGAAC
>JBHIAD010000014.1:0-19261 GCA_046758405.1 Methylomirabilales bacterium (SeqCode) | reverse complement strand
AGCCGAGCGCCGAAGGGGGGCCTGCCCCCCTAGCGGAAGTGCCGCACCAGAGTGGGATGGGAGTGCGAAATAGTTGGTGCGGCGCTAGTCGAGGGCTGCGAGGGCTTCTTGGTACTCCTCGACCATGCTGTCGTGCTCGTGGCGGCGGGCGGCCTCAATCCCCCGTTGGTAGGCCCGGCGGGCCTCCTCGCGTCGACCGAGCTGCTGAAGGGCCTGGGCGAGGATGCGGTAGGCGGCCCCCTCGTCGTCCATCTTCTCCAGGTAGGTCTCGATGCAGCGGACCGCCTCCTCCAAGGCTCCGGCGTTGAAGTATTCCGAGGCGAGCATGAAGTAGAGAAGAGGATCCGTCGGGTCGTCAGCGAGCATCTCGGTCAGGGCGTTGATGCGGCTCATCCGTTCCTCCCCTGCGTGGTCGGCTTTCCGTCGGAGGCTCGAGGGTGGGACACATTCCCCATCTGCATTATACATCAGGAACACCCATCACCAAACTTCTGAGCAGCGGATGCCGCGCCCTCATTGTGCTCCTCGTGCTCCCCGCAGGATCCGGCGTCGGCTTCGCTTCACCCCTTCTCATGGAGGACCCGGTCCTCGTCCGCCGGGTGGATGTTGCGCCCTGGGAGCGGTGCGAGGCCTACCAGGACCGGTCGGACGCCTTCCGTGAGGAGATATTTCTTCCGTCGCAACGCCGCCGGGATCCCGTGGTGGCCCGCTGCTTCCCCGATGGCGGCGTTCGGCCGCACAACGGCACTTTCGTCCTGTACTTCGCCCCCGGCTGGGATCGGCCGATCGAGCCAGGTGCCCGCGAGCCCCTCCCGGTCCTTCTGGTTCACGGCGCCGGCGTCGATGTCCAGCGGACCTGGGTCGACCCGATGGGCGACGGCGTCGCGAAGACCCTCGAGGGGAACGAAGGCCTCCTCCCTTCCCTCCTCCAGGCGAAGCTTCGGGTCTTCGCGGTCCAGTTTGCCCATCCCCACGGAGACAATTTCCAGCATAGCGAGCAGGTGGCGAACGCGATCCGGGTGGTCCGGCGTCGCCTGGCGGTGCTCCCGGGCTACGGCGAGCGGCCGGTCAGCATCGTGAGTCACTCCATGGGGACGCTGCCGGTCTGGATGTACTTGAGCGATGCCTGGACCCAATGGCCTAAGGATCCCCGCCGGAACTGGATGGGCACATACCGGGGGGATGTGGCGCGGTGGATCCTGTTGGCCCCGCCGCTGGGGGGAGTGGATACGATGTTCCGGTACTACCAGGCGAACCTGGCCGTCTATCAGAGCGGCCGGGACGCGCCGGTAGCCTTCAGCGAGGCTCTGATCTTTGGCCTGCGCCGCGGCTTCGGACCCGAGACGATCGGTGGCGAAGGGGAGAGCGCCTATCCGGGGCAGCGGCAGGTTCTCTTCCCTTGGGTTGACTTCGGCGTCCCCTTCACGGCCGAGTCGAGCACCTGTGGGATGCAGGCGTTCACCTGCGGGGCCCGCGACGACCTCTACTACGGCTGCGGGCCCCGGCACGAACGGCCACCCGTGGCGGCGGGAGAGTGTGACTTCTACCGCCCGCTGCCGCTCCTCGGGCCGGTGGTGCGCAGCCGGGGGATCTACGCGGCGATGCGGGCCGGTGGTGACGTGATCCCGCGCCTGAACGGCCTCCTCCTGGACCACCCGATCCGCAGACCCACGGGGGCGCCCACTACCGGGACCATTGGGCTCCCCCCTACTATTGAGGCGACTCTGCTCTATGGCGTCAAGGCCACGGTTGGGGCCTGGTGTCTCTTCCTCGCCTGCCTCGAGCTCGGCGACCGCGCGGCTCCGTCGGACGGCCTCGTCTACGTGGCCTCGGCGCTCAGGACGGAGGGCCTCACCCGCCGCGGGGTCGCCCTCGAGGTCGAGGGGCTTGAGCTGAACCACTGGGAGCTCCTCTTCCACCCCGAGGCTGTGGAGCGGGTCCGGAACCGACTCCTCGGCCAGCGGGGGGAGCCGCCGGCGGTGCAGATGGGGGCTGAGGGCGCGGAGCTCACCTGGGCGGCCCTGGCGGGAACCGGTTCGACCGTCCTGGAGGTGAGCTCGGATCCCGCCCTTCGTGGCGCCCTGCGGTTCGAGCTCTCCAGCCCCCCCTTCACCTTTCCCCTTTCGCTCAGCCCGGGGCGCTACTACTATAAACTCTGGCGCGCTCTCCAGCCCGACACGCCCTGGTGGCGGGTGATGTGGACCGGGGCCCTGACCATCCCCGTTCCGGCCACGGCCGAGTGAGGGAAGCGGCGCCACGGGCGCTCGGTGCAACCCGAGGGTTCGTCGCAGGTCGGTTGGGCCACCCGCCGATCCGCACGTTGCTTTTCCCATGATGGCGAGGAGACAGGAGGGACGGAATGGCCATGCGAGTCGGGTTCATCGGCCTTGGGCTCATGGGGCAGCCGATGGCCTTGAATGTCGCCAAGGCGAAGTTCCCGCTGGCGGTCTGCAACCGGACACCGGCCAAGGCCGAGCCCCTCAGGACCGCCGGGGCCACGGTGGCGAAGACGCCACGGGCCGTCGCGGAGGAGGCGGACGTGGTGGTCACAATGGTCTCGGGTCCGGCGGACGTGGAGGAAGTGGTCCTGGGCCCGGAGGGGGTGGCGGCGGGCGCCAAGTCCGGGTCGGTCCTGATCGACATGAGCACCGTCGGTCCGCAGGACTCGCAGCGGATCGCTGCGGCGATTGCCGATCGGGGGATGGCAATGCTCGATGCGCCGGTGAGCGGCGGCGTCATGCGGGCGGAGCAAGGGACGCTCACGATCATGGTCGGGGGGCCCGAGTCCGTCTTCGGTCGATGCCTCCCGGTCCTCCAGGTGATGGGGGACAAGGTCATCCGCGCGGGGGAGCAGGGGATGGGCTCGCTCACCAAGCTGGTCAACAACCTCATCTCGGGGGGGATCGTTGCCCTCATCGGTGAGGCCCTCCTCCTCGGGGTGAAGGGAGGACTCGATCCGAAGGGGATGCTCGAGGTCCTCTCCACCGGAACTGCCCGGTCGGCGATGCTCGAGACGTATGGCCCCCTGATCCTGCAAGGGGACTTCGCCCCCCGGTTTCCCCTCAAACACATGCACAAGGACTTCGGTCTCATCGTTCAGACGGCGCAAACC
Organism: Methylomirabilales bacterium (SeqCode); assembly: GCA_046758405.1. Classification (GTDB taxonomy): domain Bacteria; phylum Methylomirabilota; class Methylomirabilia; order Methylomirabilales; family CSP1-5; genus JBHIAD01. The sequence goes on along the minus strand of JBHIAD010000014.1, from coordinate 16,149 downwards.
TTCGGGGTCCCGCTGCCAACCACTGCCCTGATCCACCAGATCTACGGGGCCGCCAGGGCGGCCGGGAAGGGGGAGCTCAACTTCTCCGCGGTCATGACCCTTTGGGAGGAGATCGCCGGGGTAAAGGTACGGAGCCGGGAGTGATCGAGTCGAGCGTGAGCCTCCTCTACCTGGAGGACCTCGCCGGGGCCCTGATGAACCTGGAGGGGGTGGTCGGGCGTAAGTGGCTCGAGGGGGAGTGGCGCGCCTATGTCGAGCGCGGCCTGTCACTTGCCGTCGAGGACGACCCCTCCATGCCGCTGGCGTGTCATCCCATCGCCTGGCTCTGGTACACCGCCTGGGATCAGTTCAACTACTTCCGGGATCACGAGGCAGTGGTGGGCGGGGAGCTCTTGCAGGCGGCATTCCTCGGCACGGCGCTGGCGCAGGCCCACACCTTTGCCCCCGACGGACTGGACTATCCGGAGCTGGTCAGACGGCTCAAGGAGGCTCCGGAGGCCCTGCAGACGGCCTATGAGCTCGAGGTCGCGTCCGCCTTCCGGGAGCGGGGGTATGCAGTGCGCTTTCCCCTCGACCGGGACGGGGTGGCGTCGCTCACCGTCCTGCGAGAGGCCCGCGAGCGTCTGCTTTGCTGTCGGCGGCGGGATCGGACGAGCCCGCGGGATCGGCAGTGCCAGGCGGCGTGGTCGAGCCTGCGGGACGCCCTCACTCGGTGGATGACCCGGACGCGGCGATCGGTCTCCCTCACCGTGGAGGCCAAGCGGGATCCGGTGGTCGCCGAGATCCAGCCCCTCGTCACCTTCCTCGTCGAGCGTCTCGCTGAGCTTGCCGGGGGCGAGGCCTGGGATCCCTCGGGGGTCTACCACCTGCGGTGGCGTGGACGGGCCGAACCTGAGGGGACCGAGTTCATCCCGCCTGCGGACCCGGAAGGGCCTCAGGCGGGGTCCCTCGACGAGGGGGTCGCCGATTTCATCGATGTTCCTGTGATCCTGAGGCGACCGGACGGGACGACCGAGGCGGTCCGCTTCGTGGGTCGGGCTGCAGAGGAGCCGGACCGAGTCCAAGGGATTGGCAAGCGGGTCGAGGAAGCGGGGGAACGTATGCCGCCCGGGGCGCGGGGGATCGTAAGCCTTGAGGTTCCCTCCCGGACCTTCGAGTCCGATATCGCCAGGGCGGCGGGACGGATCCAGGAGTATCTCGACCGGTCCGAATCGGTCAGCACGGTCCTGGTGACGACGCGTCGCGGGCAGGGAACCGAAGAGGGAACCTTTCGCCTGAGCCGGGTCGTGCGGGCGTTCACCGGTCCCGGCGCGAAATCGGGGTAGCCGCGCGAGCACAAGAGGGCCGCAATGCTCGGAGAGACCCTATCCATCAGCCCGGAGACTCAGCTCGTCGTCTTCCTGCTCGGGATTCAACTGCTCATGGCCCTCTGGGTGGTCGCGCGCCGTCTGCATCCCGGGGCGTTTTTGGACGCCCCGCACGACTGGACGGCTCGGGTCGGCGTGCTTTTCTGTGTCGTTGCTCTGCCAGCCCTCTTCGCGCTCGTTGGCCGGTGGGAGGTCATCGGAGATCTTGGCCTCCTGTTCTGGCTGCCTGCGCTGGGTACGGGTTTCGTCCTCGCCCTCGACCTCTTCGCCGACCGGGTCTGGACTCGTCGGCGCTGACCGGCTGTGTATGGACACGCTCACTCGCATGATTTCCTCCGAGGTCGCCACCGATGAGCTGGACACCGGTGAGGTCATCCGCTGCACCGGCCTCCTGGTGGCCCGATCACCCTTCACGGGAAAGGAGTTGAACAACCGATGGACTCGATCCTGTCGTGGCACCGCCTCTTCGGTGAACGCATCTTGCCGATCCTGCTCCTCTGCGGTGTTCTATGGCTCATCTTGACCTGGAAGCCTGGCGCATTACGCCCGGTCCTCGCTCGGGTGATGGCCGTTCTCATTGATCTCCAGGTAGCACTCGGCCTCATCGTGTTCCTCTACGGCGTGATGGTTCGGTATCTGAATCCGCTCAACGCCAGGGTCTGGTTGCACCTCGGTCTGGCGATCCTGAGCGCCGGCGCCGGGCACGTGGCGGCCAAGAACCCCCCTGCGCTGGCCCGCCTGGGTCGGTGGAGCCCGCTGGTTGGCTTCGGTGGCGCCCTGGTATTGCTGCTCATGACGCTTGTGGTCGGAAAGTTCGTGTAGGGTGGGAGCGGGCTTGCCCCGGGGCGGCCGCTGCCCCGGGAGGATGCCCCGGTGAAAGGAGAGGGGGAGATGGGTGAACAGGAGATCGGGCGGGTGGAGGCGTACTTCGCGAAGGCGGGGGCGGCCGGGATCTCCATAACGGGAGGCGGTCTTCGGGTGGGCGATACGATCCGGATCAAGGGGTACACCACCGATCTGACCCAGCGGATCGACTCCCTCGAAATCGACCGGAAGCCGATCGCCGAGGCCCGTCCGGGCCAGACGGTCGGGGTCAAGCTGGCCGAGCGGGCCAGGCCGGGTGACGTCGTCTACCGGGTCACTCCCGACTGACGCGGGGGTTCCCGAGCCAACCGGGATCTGGCCAGGGGGCTTCGGGGAGTTTCGTGCGCCCCCCATGGGGAGGGAAGGGCACTGGTGATGACTCGGGAGGAGGTGCGGGCGCTCCGGGTGGAACTCGCGGCCCTGCGGCGGGAGATCGGCGAGCTCCGCATGGCACTCAGGGGGGATCACGCCACTCCGGAGGAGGTCTTACGCCGCCGCGGGATCTCCCCGGCCAAGTCGAACCCCACCAACGGGCTCCTCTTTCCCCCTCGACTCTCCTCACCGATCCGCACGCGTCTGTACACCCTCCTCAAGAAATATTCCTTCCGTCTCTTCCTTCGGGACGTTATTGCCCATCGGGATCACCTGACAGCGGAAGCGCTCACCCGCTTCTGCGCTCGGGAGACGGTCGGGGAGTACCTCACTTTCCTGTGTGCGGCCCGGATCGTCGCGCCTGCAGCGCGCGGCCGGTACCGGCTCATGAAGAAGCTCCAGAGCTTTGGCCCGACCCTGGAGTGGTTCGTGGCTGAGGTCTTCCAGCGAGAGTTTTCGTCGCCCGCGCTCTGGGGGGTGCGCCTGCTCGACATGGCCTCCGGAGGGGACTACGATGTGCTCACCCTGGTGGAAGGGGATCTCCTCTATGTCGAGGTGAAATCCTCCCCGCCGAAGCACATCGACGCGCCCGAGATCGCTACCTTTCTCAACCGGGTGGAAGAGCTCGTTCCGAACGCGGCCCTCTTCTTTGTGGACACCGAGCTTCGCATGAAGGACAAGATCGTCCCCCTCTTCGAGGTGGAGCTTGGGCGACGGCGCAAGAGTCCCTGCATCACGCACCTGGTGGATGAACTTTTCGTCTGCGATGAGCGCATCTTCCTGGTGAACAGCCGGCCGGGACTGGTGAGCAGCTTGGGGCGCTGCCTGCGATACTGGCTGGGGCAACGATAGCGGGGTTCATGGTTCACGGTGCATGGTCAACCCTAGGAGTATTGCCTAGGCCTTGCCTGCCTGTGAACTCCGAACCATTGGCTATGAAGGACGAAGGGGGTGCTTCATGATCCGTCGGCCGGCCGTCGCGGGCACCTTCTATCCCGAAAGCCCCCGGGTCCTCCGGGTCCAGGTGGAGGAGCTTCTGGGCCCACGGAAGGAGGGGACCGCGGCGGTCGCCGTCGTCGCCCCTCACGCTGGCTACCTTTACTCCGGACGGGTGGCCGGGGCAGTCTTCGGTGCCGTCAGGGCACCTGAAACCTCCGTGATCCTCGGTCCGAACCACACCGGACTCGGGGCGGGGGCTGCGATCCTGACCGGGGGGACCTTCGCGACGCCCCTGGGAGAGGTAGCGATCGACACCGACCTCGGCCGGGCGATCCGGGATCGGTCTCGGATCCTGCAGGAGGATGATGAGGCTCACCGACGCGAGCACGCGATCGAGGTCGAGCTCCCCTTTCTCCAGATCCTGGCCCCGCGGGCCCCCTTTGTTCCGATCTGTCTCCTGAGTTCCGAGTACGGCGTCTGCCAGGAGGTCGGGCGAGCGGTCGGGGAGGCCGTGCAGGCGTCCGGGAAGCGGGTTCTCCTGATCGCCAGCACCGACATGAGCCACTACTGCTCCCGGGAGGAGGCGGCGGTCAAAGATCGGATGGCGATCGAGGCCATCATCGCCCTCGACCCCGAGCGGCTCTACGAGACGGTCCGCCGGGAGCGGGTCACCATGTGCGGGTTTCATGCGACGACGACCGTGCTGGTTGCGGCCAGGGTCCTCGGTGCCACGCGGGCCGAGCTCGTTGGCTATGCCACCTCGGCCGAGGTCACCAAGGACGACGCCTCCGTTGTGGGTTACGCCGGCCTGATCATCCAATGAAGTCCCCCGGACAGGAAGGGGATGGGAAAAGGAGAACGGGATGGACCGGCTGGAAGCAGTGTTACACGAGATGAGGGCCTTCGTGGCCGAGCGGGAGTGGGGGCAGTTTCACGATCCCAAGAACCTGGCGATGGCGGTGGCGTCGGAGGCGGGCGAGCTCCTTGCCGAGTACCGGTGGGTGCCGAACGGCGAGGCAGACCGCTACTCGAAGGCTTTGGACCACCGAAAGCAAATCGCGCTTGAGGCGGCCGACGTGGGGATCGCCCTGCTCCTCTTCTGTGATCGCATCGGCCTCGATCTCATCGAGGCGATGAAGGAGAAGATCGCCCTGAATCACCAGCGCTATCCGGTTGACCGGTCCCGCGGCCGATCCGGGCGCCCTTGCTAGCGGCAACCGCTGCGGGAAATCGCCGCTGGGATCGTCGTCGCCGTCGTGCTTCACCTCGCCATCCGCGTCATCTTGCTCTCCCACGGCTGTAGGCCGCCCTGGCCGGGCGGGGGTGAGCGGTCGGGCTCCGTGCCTGGGGAACTTTGCCCTACGCCCATCCCACTCATCCTCTGGACGTCCCGGTCCGTGTGGTGATTGTGGAACCAGTAGGCTCGTAAGTCCTTGCCACACAAAGCACGAGAGGGTTGTCCATCTTCCGGTGCGCCCGATCCGACTTTTCGCTCGGCCGACCCAGGATTTTGGTATCAAAGCTGCAAGCAATCCTGCCGAACCACTAACGCGCGATGGGCCATGGGCGATGATCTCGGGCACAATGATCAGCGGGTCCGGTTTGGCGGGCCCTCGGAGGTGATGCGATGCCTCTAGGCGGCGAATCCCTTTCTCCGCTGTTAGAGTTCTTAACGATGCCAATCCAATGGGTCTACAACGCCCAAACGGCGATCGTGGAGTTCCTCTGGGAATCCTCCTCCCCCCTGATGGGGATCGTCAAACTGGTGGTCTTCCTGCTCCCCGGACTCCACGCGATCGCGGCCATGTGGTGTTCGGTCGGGGCGCTGTACACCCTGCCCTTCCGCTCGGGGCGGCGGCAGCTCATCATCGGCATTCTGACCGCGTGGTGGGATAGCGGGCGCGCGGTCAGCCTGTTCTGGGCGGGCGTCGTGCGGGCCCTGTTCCTCAGCGTGGGGTGGATCTGGGGACTGCTCCGGCTCCTCGCGGCCGGGATCTACCTCGCCCTCTTCGAGGTCATCATGCTCCCCTTCTCCATCGTGCGGCGCGCCACCGCCAGCACGCTGCGGCCCGGGATCCCCTGGGTCGCCGTCATCTTGACGGTCCTCTGGTCGCTCCTGGAGGCGGGGATGTTCAGCTACACCCTGTATCCCACCGTCTCCGAGATCGTCATGGACCTCGTGGGGACCGAGGCCCACGTCTTCCTGCAGCCGGTCCTCTTCATGGTCCTCTTCCTCCTCATCACCGGGAGCTTCGCCTGTCTGCAGGTCATGGTCGAAGCGATCCAGCAGCACAACTGGAAGGACATCATCCAGATGGTGGTGGTGGAGACCTTCGTCATGTTCGTGGAGGTCGTGTTCCTGTACCGCGAGCTCGTCGACGCCGTGGCCCCCGTTTTTGCCCAGCAGAGTGGGGGCCAGGTGCGGCTCGGGATCGTGGGCATGCTCGCCATCTCCTCGGTAGCCTGGATCGGGGTCCGCGGGATGACCTGGTTCCTCTTCGGGCGATTCGGGACGCCGACGATCCTCGCCATCATCTCTGGGCGGGGCATCACCGAGCCCGCGGGCGCAATGCAGTCCCGGACGGGGGCCGTCTCCTCGTGGACCAAGGAGATGATCACCCATGTGAAGGAGGACATCGGCTGGTTTCACACCACCGGGATGCTCCTGCTGGAGGCCTATGTCCTGCCCCCCCTGCAGGTCATCGCGGCCACGATCAACTTCTGCATGGTCCTGTTCACCGGCCGGCATCTCTTCCGCATGCCCCTGAAGACGTTGCACGCCTTCATGGAGACCGGCGACCTCCTCAAGCTCGGACGGTCGGAGGCCCAGACGCCGGCGGGCCTGGACGGCTGAGGGGACGGAGGGACACGCGATGCCACAGCGGATTCGGATCCTCCTGATCACGCTTTTGCTCCTGAGCATGGGCTGTGCCCCGAGCCGAGAGGGCGAGCCCCGGCTCTCCCTCTTCGTCGGGGTGGACGTGAGCGGCTCCTTCACCCGGTCGCCCCACTTCAAGGATGCCCTGCGCTTCCTCTCCTACTATCTGTACGGTCACTTGCACGGCATCGGGAGGCTGGAGCGGCCCCGGGCGCTCTTCGTGGGCTCCATCGGCGGGGATGCCCCGAACGAGCCCCAGGCCTTCTATCCGATCCAAGAGTTCGAGCGGAAAAGCCTCGCCGAGATCGAGGCGAAGCTCACCGAGCTCTTCAAGGTCCCGGGGCGGGGGAATTACCTGACGGATTTCAACGCGTACTTCAAGCGGATCGCTGAGGTGGTGCAGAAGCGGAACCTCGCCCTGGCCCCCATTACGATCATCATCGTGAGCGATGGCGTCCCGGAGCTGGCCGCAGAGAAGGGCCTCACCGTGGTGCGGGCGGCCTATGACCGGATCGATGTCTCCCCCCTCGAGTACTTGGCGCGCCGGGTCGTGGTGCGGATTCTCTACCCCTCCCCCAAGGTGGCGGCGGAGTGGGAACGCAAAATTCCGCGCCAACGAGTGCGGATCTGGCCCGTGGAAGCTGAGATCATGCGCGGGTGGCGCGAGCAGCTCGAGGAGCGACCGCGCGTCGAGGAGGAGGAGCGACTCTGGGCGTGGATCCGGGACATCGTGGACCATCGGGTCCGCCGCCAGCGGATCCTCTAGCGGGAACGAACCCGTCGCGCGCGATTCCGGGACACGGTGCCCCCCAATCTCCCTCGCCCTCACCCCTTCGCTCCCGCTGGCGCTGTTCGGGGGCTCAGGGCTGATCCTCAGGGAGGACCCAGATGCGGCAACGGTTCCCCCGCCATCCGATCCAGGTTCCGGTTCTGTACCGGCGGTTAGACCTGGAGGACCCTGCCGGAGCGGATATCGGCTGGAGCATGGACCTGAGCGAGGGAGGGGCGCGGCTCGATCTCAGGGCCTTGGTCAGGGTGGGGAGCAGGCTGGGGCTCGTGCTCTTCACCCATCCTGAAGCAGTCGAGGCCGAGGCGCGCGTGATCTGGACCCGGAAACAAGATTACGACGCTGTGCACCACGGCGTCGAATTCCTCTATCTCCCCTCCACCCATTTCACCGCGCTCCTCAAGGCGTTCCCCCAGGAGCACTCGGTGCGGCAGCGAGCTATCCGCCTGCCGATCACACTTCCGGCCCAGTGCCGGGCCCCTTGCGAGGGCCTCCCACCCCTCCGGGGGTGGACCGGTGATATCAGCCGGACCGGCGTCCTGCTCTTCCTGCCCCGGCAGCTTCCCCTGAATACGGAGGCCGAGGTCACCCTCGAGGATGCTCGGGGGAAGCTCCGCCTCCCCGGTCGGGTCCGATGGGTGGACGGCTCACGTAACGGCATGGGGCCGATCCGCCACGGGATCGAATTCCTGCAGCCGCCCCTCGAATCCCGCAGGCTCTTGAGCCTGTTCCTGGGGACCTTTGCCAAGGAGAGCTTGGCGGACCTGCTCGTGGATGTCACTCCCTAACACCCCGCTCCGCCGGACCCGTCGGTTCGGCCCTTCCCCTCCCCTGAGTGGCGCTTCCGGCTGAGGCCCAGGGCGGCGAAGAGCGCCACCTCAATGGAGCAGACGGAACTCGACCCGGCCGGGCAATCGCTTCGTGACGGCGTGAGGGTTCCCCGTCACCACGAAGAGCCGTTTTTGCGCGACCCCGCGGCGGACCAGGGTCCGCTCGATGAGGCGCGCCCGTTTTTCGGCAAGGGCCTTGAGATCCTGCTCGGTCACACCCCGTCCGCGAGGCCGTTTGCGTGCGAGGGCCGCGGCCTCGCGGGTGCTGGCGCGTCCCCGGATTTGCAGCTCGACCTTCGGCTTGGTTCGGAGGAAGGTGACCAGCCTGTCGAGTCGAGCCGCGGCCTTCGGATCCGGCGTGAGCGAACCTGGCTGGAAGCCGACGGGATCGATCCGCACCTCAGTGATCTTGCCGCCCACTGTGAGGATCTTGCCGAGGAGCCGGAAGGGGATTGCGAGGGCCTTCATCACGGCGTTCCGGACCCCCTTCCACACCACGCTCCCGAACCGGAACTCGGGGTTATCCAGATCGCCCTCGACGGGGATCCGCAGCCGGATCTCACTGTTGTGGCCCTCCAGGAGGATCAGGGCGAGCTTCAGCGGGATCCCCACCTGCCTCTGGAACTCGTTGCCCAGGGCGTCGCCGAGCTGGATCTGCCGAATCCGAATCTCATAACCTGCGGCGAGGTTGCCGGCGTCGTAGCGGTACTTGACCGCCGTGGTCACCCGGCCGCGACGCACTCGGTGCTGAACGTACTTCTCGGCGTAGGGGTTCAGCCGGGACAGCTCGTAGTCCGGGATGCTCCCCTCGAGGTAGACCTTGAGGGGCCGGGCGGCGGGTGTGAACCATCCCTGGAACTCGAGGGGGCTGGACTCACCGGCCCTCCCCTGGAACCGGAGGCTGGCTTGACCGGCCTGCGGGGTCGGGTAGCGTACCTCGGCCCTCAGGTTGGACAGGGCCCCGGTAAAGCTGGGCGTGAGGGTCCTATCTACAAACTCTACACGGCTGTCCTCGACGGCCACGTGGTGGATCATGATGGGTGCCGGGGCACCGCTCCTCGGGCCGGGCGCAGCGCCCGCCGCATCCTCCGGCGTCGGGGCAGCCCACAGCCGCCGGAGGTTGACGGTCCCGCCACGGTCCCGTGTCACCCGGAGGGTTGCCCCGGTGATCTGAACCTTGGCGATGTCGGCGGACAGGGTCGGCCTGTTCCTCACCCGGGTGAGATCGGCCGTCAGCCGGGTGACGCGCAGAAGGGGATCCTCGTCGCCGGGCAGTGTGAAGGCGAGACCCTGCCCCTCGACGGTGCCCCCGGCCTCGATGCGCAGATACCCCTCTCGGGTCCACGCCGCGGTCACGTCCAAGCTTCCGTGGAAGGTTCCCGCACGCGCCTCAGCGTTCCCCAGGAGGAGATACACGTACCCCTGAAAGGGTGAAAGGGGGACGCCAGTCCCGGTGAGCCGGAAGCGGGTGATGAAGGGATCAAGGTGAAGCGTGCCGACGAATCGCAGGGGGGCCTTTCCCAGCCGGGCCTCGCCCGTCACCGCCCCCGGCTTCGCCTCGACCGTGAACGCCACTGGCCGGACCGTGAGCTTGACGTCCTGGAGGACGCTCGTCACCACGGGGGTCGTGGTGCGGTCGTGGATGGTCACCACCCCCCCGCGGACCTCGACCTGCTCGATGGAGAGGTCGCCGATTGTCCCCCCGCCGGCCGCCCGTGGGCGGAAGAAGTCGTCAACGTTCCAACGGCTCGGTCCGGTCCGCTCGATGGAGAGGACTGGCTCCCGAGCCGTTGCGGTGTGGATCCTCAGCCGCCCACGGAGGAGGGCTTCCCGGGAGAAGCTGAGCTCTAGCCTCGGCACCCGCAGGATGGGCTCTGCACCATTCGTGCCGCCGATAACGAGGCCCGAGATGTGCGCCCTACCTGTGAAGAGGTTCAGGTCCACGTCCGCGATGGCGACGGGTGCTGTGATCCGGGCCTGGAGCTCCCGCACGGCGAGACGGCGCACCACCTCCGGCAGCAGCAGGAGGGCGAGGAGGATCAGGAGGATCACCACACCCGGGGCCGTGGGGACGCGGCGAGGCCGGTGGGAGGCCATGGGGTGGTTCAGACCTGATGCGGGCTTGCTGGAATTCACGTAATCTCCCGGGTCAGAAGGCGCTCTGACTGGAGTGGGGAGCGTCCTGACGGGGGTGCCAACCGCTTCGCCGGCTGCCGTCTCTGGGGTTGCCAGGAGAGAGGTGCACCCGGCCAGACCTTTCCTTCTCCAGGCATCTCTGATAGGCTCTCCCCACTCACTCTGCATTTTCCCTGCCAGCCAGTTGGCAGCCGGGCGCGGGGTCGCCGGGTTCCGCAGGGGACAGATGTGTCCGGGGCAGGAGGGGTAACCCGATGCGCGAGATCGCAGCCGAGACCGTCGGCGACGTCGTGCGCAGCCTGGCCATCGAGGCGAACACCGCCATGGGCGAGGACATGGTCCGGGCGCTGGAGCGGGCCCGCGAGCAGGAGGTCTCCCCCCTCGGGCGGGAGGTCCTGGGGCGCATCCTCGAAAACCAGGCCCTGGCGCGGCGCGAGGGGGTTCCCCTCTGCCAGGACACGGGCTATGCCGTCCTCTTCGTGGAACTCGGCCAGGAGGTCCGCGTCACCGGGGGGGGCCTGGGGGAGGCCATCAACCAAGGGGTCCGCCGAGGCTACTGCGAGGGGTACCTCCGCAAGTCGATCGTGGCTAGCCCGTTCCACCGGGTGAACACCGAGGACAACACCCCGGCCATCATCCACTACGACATCGTCCCAGGGGACCGGCTTCGCATTCACTTCCTGGTCAAGGGGGCCGGCTGAGACAACATGAGTCGGCACGTGATGCTGACGCCGGCCGAGGGCATTCAAGGAATGAAACGCTTCGTTGTCGAGGCCGTGTCCCAGGCGGGGCCCAACCCGAGTCCCCCCCTCGTGGTGGGGATCGGGATGGGGGGCAGCTTCGCCCAGTCCGCCCTCCTGGCCAGCAGGGCGTTAACCCGCCCCGTCGGCGAGCCGAGTGCGGATCCCGCTGTGGCGGCCCTGGAGCGCGAGCTCCTGGAGGAAATCAACGCCCTCGGGATCGGCCCGGCCGGGTTCGGGGGCAGGGTGACCGCTCTGGCCGTCCATATCGAGAGCCACCCCACTCACATCGCCGCCTTTCCGGTGGCGATGAATCTAGACTGCCACTCACACCGATGCCGGAGCGTGACGCTATGACCGAAGACCCGGCCCCCCGTCGGCTTCAGACCCCCCTCAGCCCAGAGGAGGTCCAGCGCCTGGCCGTCGGCGACCCGGTCCTCCTGGACGGGGTGATCTATGCGGCTCGCGACGCGGCCCATGCCCGGCTGGTCCAGGGGTTACAGGGAAGGGAGGAGCCGCCGATCCCCCTTGAGGGGCAGGTGATCTTCTTTGTGGGCCCCACGCCGGCCAGGCCAGGACAGGTCATCGGGTCGATCGGCCCCACCACGGCGTCGCGGATGGATTGCTACTCGCCGGTCCTGATCGCCCGGGGGCTCCGCGGGATGATCGGGAAGGGGAAGCGGGCGCCGGAGGTCCGGGAGGCGATGCGGCGGCATGGCTGCGTCTATTTCGGCGCGGTGGAGGGGAACGCCGCCCTCCTCGCCCGCCAGGTCCGCGCGGCCGAGGTCGTGGCCTACCCGGACCTCGGGCCCGAGGCGATCTACCGCTTTCTGGTCGAGGCGTTCCCAGTCATCGTGGTCAACGACGTCGCGGGCCGGGACCTCTACGAGGAGGGCCGGGCCCGCTACGCCCAGGCTGTTGACGAAGGAGCCGGGACAGGGTAGTTGGATGGGCGGGGAAGGGGCGGGTGAGCGACGGGGAGGAGCGATACTCCGACCGTATGATATGGTCACCTTCGACTGCTACGGGACGCTGATCGACTGGAAGCGCGGGATCAGCAGGGCGTTCCGCGAGGCTGCCGCAGTGGATGGGGTCCCCCTGGATCCCGGGACGGTGCTCACCGCCTACGCCGAGATCGAGCCGCTGGTGGAGGCCGAGGCCTACCGAAGTTATCGTGCCGTCCTCACCGAGACGGCCCGGCGCGTGGCTGCCCGCCTGGGCTGTCCCCTCGCTGAAGCGCGGACGCACTTTCTGGCGGACAGCCTGCCGACCTGGCCGCCCTTTGCCGATACGAACCCGGCCCTTCGGCGGCTGGCTGGGGCGGGCTACCGGCTGGGCATCCTGTCGAATGTGGACGATGACCTGCTTGCTCTGACCCTGCGCCATTTCGACGTCTCCTTCGAGCTGTTGGTGACCGCAGAGCAGGTCCGCTCGTACAAGCCGGCCCTCGGCCACTTTCACGCGGCGCGGGACCGGATTGGGGCGGGCCAGTGGCTGCATGCCGCCCAGAGCTACGTCCACGATGTGGCGCCGGCCCGGTCGCTGGGGGTCCCCGTGGCGTGGATTAACCGCACGGGTCAGGTGGCGCCGGGTAGAGACCTTCCCGACCGTGAATTTCCCACGCTGACGGAGCTGGCGGACTGGTTGGCGGCATCCGTCCCTGAAGGGCCGAAGCGCTACTGAACCGCGGCGGGACAAGGAGAGGTGCTCGGCGTGAAGGCCGCGCTTCCAACACGGCCTCGCGCTCTTCTATCGCGTGGTGTTCCCCTGCTGCTTGGTGGTGATGGCGCCCAGGAGGAGGCCCTGAAACTCCTGGAACGAGAGGGGACCTCCGAGTAGCTCGATCCCGTGCCGGATAGACCCCGCCGCGGCGCCCTCCCCATCCACCCAGCGGACCATCCCGTGCAGGGCATGCCGGGTGGGGGTCTGGAAGGTGAGCTTCACCGCGGCGCCTAGGGTCAGGCGCATGGGGAGAGAGAGCATAACCCCGGTGGGACTGATGTTGTGGGTCGACCCGAGCATGGGAGGCTGTGAGCTCTTCACTACGTGGCACTGGACTGGGAGTGCGATCGGGAGGCGGACGAGCTCCTGCGGGAGCGGTTGCTCGCGAATGAGCGCCTGCCGGAGGGTGCTTTGTTGAGTGGGGCTCAGGTCGAAGAACTCCACGCCGTGGAGAGCGCTCTGTGGGGTCACGACTTTGGCCCAGACCACGCGTGCCTTGGCCTCGACCGGGTCGCGGCGCGTCCGATGCGTGAAGAGGACGAGCTTCAGCTGACACCCCACCGGCAGGGCGGCCGCAAGCTTGATACAGGCTCCACCCTCCCCCAGGTCCTCAGTCCAGCCGAGCTCGGGCCTCGACGGCTTCTCCTGGTCGAGTCGCTGGTAGGCGACTGGGACCGTGAAGGGCTTTCGTCGAAATTGCTGCTGCATGGCCGGGCTATGGGTGCAACGAGGGTGCCAGATCCCTTGGTCGGGGTTTCTGTCCTTGATCTATTTGAAAAATAAGGGTTTACAGATGTCCGGCAGTAGATGGCCAAATGGTGCCGCCCGTCGATCAGGAGGGGGGATGTCGTCAATCCGGACACCTCACCAGCTTGGCCGCCGTAAGGAGTAGCCGAATCCCGGAACGCGGACCGGATGCCGGAGGTGCGTGGCCGTACCCACGCGGGCGACATCCTGGCATCGTTGTTGCAACGAGAGGCGCTCCATGCGGCAACGATTCCCGCGCTACACCATTCAGATCCCAGTCTTCTTCAGGCAACTGGACGAGGGGAAGTCTCCCCAGACCGGGATCGGTCTGACGCAGGATCTGAGCGAGGGGGGCGCCTGTCTGCTGCTCGAGGGCGAGTTGGTCGTGGGATGCCGTCTGGACCTCTTCATGTTCGTGGAAAAGGAGATCGCCGAAGCCGAGGCGCGCGTGGCCTGGATTCAGCCACGGGACGAGGCAACGTTCTACCACGGCGTGGAGTTCATCCAGCTCACCCCTGGCCAGCATACATCCATCCTGAAGCTTTTGCACCAGGGGGAGTCCTTCCGGCGGCAGTCGCTCCGCCTCCCCCTCACGCTGTCAGTCTCCTGCCAGGTCGTCGGCGACGATACCCCTTCCATAGAGGGTCAGACCTGTAAGATCAGCCGCACCGGTGCCGAGATCCTCCTGCCCCGGCTCGTTCCGCCCCACACCGTGGTCGAGATCACCCTTTCCGAACCCGTCACGACACCGCTGCTCGGTCAGGTGCGATGGGCGAAGGAGGTGAGCGGGGGCGCACACCCGTTCCGCCACGGGGTCGAATTCCTCCGAGGTCCCCTCGACACCTGGGCCTTTCAGCGTCTCCTCGTGAGTACGCTGCCGGAAGAGGACCGAGCAAAGCTGGAGCGGCAACTCAGCCGGTAACGCCCACGCTGTTCTACGATGAGGATCGCCATGTGGCAGCTCTTGCCTCGGTTTCCGCGATACGCCATGCGATTTCCCGTGTTCTTCCGGAGACTGGAGCGGGATGACCAGGGGCAAACGGGTGTGGGCCTGACCGAGAACGTGGGGGAGGAGGGCGCCTCGGTCCTCCTTGACACCAGCCTGCCGCAGGGATGCCGACTGGGTCTCGTGCTGTTCGTCAGGAATGAGCTGGTCGAGGTAGAGGCGCGCGTGACCGGGGTCCAGCCCCAGGGCGGGCGCGACGTCCTCCACCACCTGGAATTCACACCGCTCACACCTGCCCAGCAGATCACGCTCCTGAAGCTCTTGCCCCAGGAGAAATCCTTCCGCCGGCGATCGTTGCGCCTGCCCATGACCCTACCCGTCACCTGCCGGGTCCACGGGGACGATTCCGCTTCCCTGAAGGGCGAGACCCGCAATCTCAGCCGCACCGGCGCCGAGATCCTCCTGCCCCAGCCCCTTTCTCCAGAGGCCATGATCGAGGTCACCCTGGGGGAGGCCCCGGAGACCCGCATGCCCGGCCGGGTGCGATGGATGGGCGAGGGGAGTGAGGAGACGGGCTGGATTCGTCATGGGGTGGAATTTTTCTGGCCGCCCCTTTCGGCAGAGGTCTTCACCCACTTCTTGCTGAGCACGCTCCCCAAAGAGGACCAGGAGCGGCTGCTGGAAGACCTCGGCCAGTAACGCCCCCCCTGTCTCCGTCCGCACCCCGGGGGTCGGCTCGTCCCAAAGCAACTGCCCAGTTCCCGATGCCTGACCTCACGACCGTCCCAATCTTGACGAGGAGTTTCGTTGGCGGAAGGGATACTGGCATTGATGTTGCATCATAAGGAGTTCCATGCAGCAACAGCGATTCCCTCGATACGCCATCCAGGTCCCGGTCTTCCTCAGGAGACTCGACCAGGAGGAGACTGTCCAAACGGTCATTGGCCTCACCCAGGACCTGGGCGAGGGGGGCGCCTGCCTGATGCTGGAGTTCCGGCTCCCCGTGGGATCCCTGCTGGGCCTTGTCATCCTTGGCGAGGGAGAGGTGGTCGAAGCCGAGGCGCGCGTGAAGTGGGTCCAGGCCCGGGACGAGACCACCTGCTACCACGGGGTGGAGTTCATCCAGCTTTCCCCGACGCAGCATGAGGCCCTCCTGAAGCTGCTGGCCCAGGAGGATTCCCTACGGCGGCAGTCACTCCGCCTCCCCCTCACGCTGTCAGTCACCTGCCAGGTCGTCGGAGCCCACGCTCCTCTCATGGAGGGTGAGACCCGTACCATCAGCCGCACCGGGGCCGAGATCTATCTCCCCCAGGTCCTCCCCCTGGAGACCGACGTTGAGCTGACGCTTCACAACGCCCCCGGGAAGCGACTGCCGGGTCGCGTGCGATCGGTGGAGGGGGCAGGCCAGGACTCCGGGAAGATCCGCCACGGGATCGAATTCGTGGATGGGCTCCTCGCCTCCGATACCTTCTCGACCCTCGTCCTGAGCACCCTGACCGGGGAGGATTGGGCGAAGCTGTTGCGGCAGTCCGGTCAGTAACACCTCCCTACCTCATCCAACCACCGCTATATTTCCAGAGGTTGCTGATCCGCACTGGGCCTGGCCAAGGGTCCTCACCTCCGCGTTGATGGAGTGGGTGCGGGGAAGCTAGACTGAGGCCTACGGGTCGCGGGGGTGAAGTAACGGCGGATTGGTGGGGCACAAAATGGGCTTCGTAGCCCCCGGCAGCATGCAGGCACCGGGCGGGCCTTCACGTTCCCTGGTGCTGTTTTGTGTCCCCGACCCTGGTGCGGTTTCGCGGGTCTGTACGGAGGTTGGGT
>JBHIAD010000013.1:0-19343 GCA_046758405.1 Methylomirabilales bacterium (SeqCode) | reverse complement strand
TCTTTTGGCAGCCTCTGTCGCCTTCGCACTACATCTGTCTGCCACGCCTGGGTCCCCGCACGCCTTCTCCCTCATTGGGAGCTTTCACTACCCGAATGGATTGGCCGGTTTCTTGATGTTGACCATCTACCCTTCCTTTGCCCTCTTTCTACACGCGGGAACAGCGAGACGCGCGTGGACCTTCGGTTTCTTCTCGACAGTCCTCCTCCTGGCCCTTCTGCTGACGCGCTCGCGAGGTGGATGGCTCGTGTTCCTCTTGGTGGTTCTCGTCTGGGCCGTCCAGGAGCGGGCGCTTTTGGTCAGGCAGTGGAAGAGGGTGGCGGTGGTCGGTTTCTTGTTGGCTGCGTTCGCCTGGGTCATGACTGGAGGGGGGCTTTCCGCCTACCTCCAGCATGGAGCCAGCCTGGCCTCCGTGGCCATCTCGCCAGCCTCGAATGCGTCATTTTCCTACCGGCGACACATCTATGCGTGGGCTTTCCAGATCTTTCTGGATCACCTTTGGCTCGGGACGGGGCCGGGGACATTTCCACTCATGCTCGGTCGGTATCAGGAGATTCCGTATGTGAGCGGCCTCTACGCCCACAATCACTACTTGCAAGTGGCTTCGGAGATGGGTCTCGTGGGCGTTTTCCTCCTCTTCAGTCTCCTGGCCTGGCTCTTCGTGAGGGGTGTCCGGGTCGTCAGGGAGCTGTCTCCGTTGAGCCTGGAGCGGAGCCTTGCCGTCAGCCTCCTCTGCGCCCTCTTGGCGTCCGCTCTGCACGCTGGGATCGACTTCGACTGGAGCTATCCGGCCATCGCCTTCGGGGTGGTGCTGCAAGCGGCCCTTCTCATGAGCTACCACCGCCCCCAGATTGCCAATCCCAGGCCTCTGTGGATCGGCGCTGGATGGATAAGGCTTCTGGCGGTGGTCTTTCTTTGCAGCATGGTGCTCTTAGCATTAGCCCGGTTTTACGCTGAGACCTCCGTCCGATCGGGGAAGTGGGCCCTCAAGGAGGGCTTCCTGAGCCAAGCCGGGCAGGCTTTTCGAAGAGCCTCTTTCCTCAATCCCTTCTCCTACGCCTCCCATTACTGGCTCTCCGCTATCTTGGCGGACCAGGGGAGACGAACAGAGGCGGTCCGGGAGGCCGAGGCGGCGCTCAGGCTTAACCCGGAGGATGGGAATGCCTACAATCATCTCGGGAATATATATTGGCGGACGGGCCGGCTGGAAGAAGCGAAGCAGGCTCTCACTCGGGCAGTCAAGGTTGAACCCTTTGCGCATCTGAAGTTCTATGGGGATCTGGGAGCCTTTTTGTTGGCCAAAGGTCAAAATGCGGAGGCCCATCGCGTGTATCGAAAGGCCGTACAGGTCTTCACGCCAGAGCAGGTGTTAGGCAGGACTGCACGATGCTTAGCGCCCGGGGACCGCTACCTCCTGGCAGGCATTGTTGAGTGGCTAAGCCGCGCTTCGGAACTAGAGCCTGAGGCGTCACGCCGGGAGTGGAACCACTTGGCGGCAAAACTGAGAGAGTCAGACCTTCGAGGGATCTGTCGGAGGGGATTGAGGGCGGGATTCACCTCTCCTGAGGCAACGATCCTCACCCATTGGGAAGCAATCCGGGAAGGGAGCTTAGACCTCTTGCTTGCTACTTACTCCAATGATGCTCGAAAGAGGCTGGATTCTCCCGTTAGTTTACCAGGGTGGGTCCGGGAGGCGTCCGTGGCTCGGATCGTGGCAATGTCCGCCTCCGAGATCGAGGCCTGGGTTGTGTATGAGCTTGAAGCTGGAGACCGAAGGCTCCGGCTTCGGGATCGGCTGAAGCTCGAAAACGACGGATGGCGCTTGGTCCAGCTAAGAAAGTGACATTTTTTGTCATGAGCCTGACAGCTTTCAACCCGGGAGCCGACCTCGCGCATTGGAAGCTCTAGGCATCACAGGGTTGAAATACCTTTGAAATTAGAAGGTTATGGCCTTGGCTCTGGGTTCGGATAACTTGGCACACCCCTTGCTTAAGGTAAAGGGGCAATGAGGCATTTCCACTTGAACTCGAATCAGGAAGGAGGTGAGACCAGATGCTTCGATATTTCAGGAAGAACCGGAAGGGATTCACCCTCATCGAGCTGCTGATCGTCGTGGCCATCATCGGGATCCTGGCGGCCATCGCCATCCCGAACTTGCTGAGCGCCCGGAAGCGGGCCAACTATTCGCGGGCGGCCTCGGACACGAAGACGGCGGTGACGCAGGCCATCGTCTACTTCAATGACCAAGGGGTCTACCCGGGCACGATGGCTACCCTTCGAACATCGGGGTACGCGAACGTCGATAACAACGATCCGTGGACTAACGCCTTTCTGACATCGGACCGCTTCAGGGATACCACCCAGCCGGTCTCCGATGGGTTCGACGTGTTCGTGTGCAGCGAGGGGCCCACTGGGGTTTCTGCTCAATGCCAGACCACGCCCGATTTCACTGCGGTGCCCGCCAGCGTGACCGACGGCGGCGTTGGCTACTCCGCGACCTACGGCTCCTGGATGGGGAGTTAAGACCTTGAACACTCGAGGGCAGGTAGCCGGAAGGTTGCCTGCCCTCTCTTTATTTCACGGAGTGAGGTTCTTCAGGGGAATCCCGTGCATGGTCTTTGCGCTGTGGATATCGCCAGGGTTGAGAGGGTTTGTCCAGTCTTCCGTGGGAAGCCGCGGCGGGGGCCCGGAAGGCATCCGGCAGCGGAGACACCTCCGGAGGAGGGGGTTCACCCTCATCGAGCTGCTGATCGTCGTGGCCATCATCGGGATCCTGGCGGCCCTCGCCATCCCGAACCTGCAAGGCGCGGTGCGGCGGACCCGGTATACGCAGGCGGCCTCGGACACGAAGACGGCGGTGGCGCAGGCCATCGTCTACTTCAATGACCTAGGGGTCTACCCGGGCACGATGGCTGTCCTTCGAACATCGGGGTACGCGAACGTCGATAACAACGATCCGTGGACTAACCCCTTCCTGACATCGGCCCGCTTCCAGGATACCACCCAGCCGGTCTCCGATGGGTTCGACGTGCACGTCTGCAGCGAGGGACCCACTGGGGCTGCTGCTGACTGCGATACTGCCGACTTGGCTGGGATCCCCATTAGCGGCACTCTGAACGGGGGCGTTGGCTACTCGGCGGGCTACGGTGCCTGGTCCGGAGTGTAAGACCGTAACCTTCGAGAGCAGGCGAGCCCCATCCGGCTGCCTGGCCTCTCGTGTTATTGCTGCGGGCTGAGAGTATTTGCCTTTTCCGATTGATCGGTTTCCTACTTGAGGTACGATAAACGTGGAAAATCGGTGATCGTTGGAATATAGGTCATGGGAACCAGCATGATGCCATATCCGGGATAGGCTGCTTCTGTAAGAGCGAGAGTGAGGTGTGCCGAGGCCCCCCTAGAGAACCGAATTCATGGGGCGGCCCGGAACCCGCGCGAGCACCGGCGGGAGGGTTGGCTTAGAGGTCGAGGCGACAGAGCGGAAGCGCGAGGAGAAGTGGGCTCTGGCGAAAAGGGACCTTACCAATGAAGGGGCGTCTGGATTGATCCAATAGCGAAGTCTGGTGTCTCTCATCTGAGGAGTGCATGGTTGCCCTCAAGATCGAAGGCCTCACGAAGGATTACCGGGTCGGGTTTTGGCGTAAGAAGGTCCGCGTCTTGCATGACCTCGATCTGGAGGTCTCCGAAGGGGAGATCTTCGGCTACCTCGGGCCCAACGGTGCTGGCAAGACCACGACCCTGAAGCTCCTCATGGGCTTGGCCCACCCGACCTTGGGCCGGGCCTTCATCCTGGGTCGGGAGCTTCCGGACGTGAAGGTGAAGGCCGAGGTGGGCTTCCTCCCGGAGAATCCCTACTTCTATGAGTATCTCACGGGGCGGGAGTTTCTCGTCTTCTACGGCCGGCTCTTCGGCCTCAGAAGGAGAGAGCTCCGCGATCGGATAGGATGCCTGCTCAGTGAGGTGGGCCTCGAGGCAGCGGGCGATCTTCAGCTTCGGAAGTATTCGAAAGGGATGCTCCAGCGGATCGGTCTCGCCCAGGCCTTGATCAACGATCCCAAACTGGCCATCTTGGACGAGCCGATGTCGGGACTCGATCCTATCGGCCGTAAGGAAATCCGGGATCTGATTCTGAAGCTGAAAGAGGAGGGCAAGACCGTCTTCTTCAGCTCCCATATCACTTCGGACGTGGAGATGATCTGCGACCGGGTAGGGATCCTCGTGGGGGGGCGTCTCGTGGAGATGGGGAGGCTGGAGGAGCTGCTTTCGGCGGAGATCGAATCGGTCGAGATAACCGCCTCGGGTCTGAGCGAATGTGCCTTGGAGCAGGTCAGACGGTACGCGGTCAGGCCAGTAGTCCGAAGCGGTCAGAAGGTCCTCATTTCCGTCGGAAACGGGGACACCGCCGAGGAGGTGCTGAGGCGTCTCCTGGAGGCCAAGGCCCGGATTCATGCCGTGTCCCCGCACAAACGGAGTCTGGAGGAATACTTTTTCAGAGAAGTCCGAGGAGGGGATCGGCGGTGAGCGTGATTCCCATCGCCCTCAATACCTTCAAGGAGGCGATCCGCGATCGGATCCTCTACACCATCCTGGCGTTTGCGCTGGCATTGATCGGAAGCTCTGTGGTCCTCGCCAGCTTGAGCGTGGGAGGAGAGGAAAAGATCATCAAGGATTTGGGGCTGGCCTCCATCTTGATCTTCGGGACGTTCATCGCCATCTTCATCGGCATTGGATTAGTCTCCAAGGAGATCGACAAAAGAACGATCTACACCATCATTGCCAAGCCGATCCACCGATACGAGTTCATCCTCGGGAAGTACCTGGGGTTACTCCTCACCCTCTTGGTCAACGTCTCGGCCATGGCCGTGGGGTTCTTCCTGTTGGTCTCGCTCATGGAGGAGGGCGGGAGCTTTGGCCTTCTGCCTGCCGTCCTGCTGATCTTCGTCGAGCTGATGCTGATAACCGCTGTCGCCATACTCTTCTCCTCCTTCACCACCCCGACCCTCAGTGCCGTATTCACCCTCTCCGTCTTCGTCATCGGCCATCTGTCTCGGGACTTGAAGGAGTTCGCCGCTCAATTCGGGGGCCCAGTGTTGAATGCTGTGGTCTTCGCCCTCTATTACCTCTTACCCAACCTGTCGAACTTCAACATCAAGGGGCAGGCGGTCCACGGGGTGCCCGTACCCATGTCGTTCATCGCACTCTCGGTTCTTTACGGTGCCTTATACCTCTCAGCCCTTCTCGTCTTAGCGATGCTGATCTTCCAGCGTCGCGATTTCAAGTAAACGGCAATGTGTGGCGCTGATGGGTTAATGAGAGTACGCCGATGAGAGGATTTTATGTCAAGGGCATTACCGTTCTGACCATCACCGTTTTCGGATTCGTTTCGTTAGGCCTGACCCTTGACGACAGGGGAGAGATCGAGGAGGTGGGGGAGGAGCTGGCGTACCTGCCTTCGGTGGAGTATCTGAAACCGGCCCTGCTCGGCTTCGAGCATCTTGCTGCGGATCTGTTCTGGCTGCAGACCGTCCAATACTTCGGAAGCCACATCCAAACCGATCGCCGCTACCCCAAGCTCTATCAGTTGGTGGATCTGGTGACCTCCCTCGATCCCCAGTTCGTCGATGCCTTTCGCTTCGGGGGACTCTTCCTTACTCTCGGCAGGCAGTACCCTGAGGCCATTGCCATCTATGAGAAGGGCATTGCTGAAATCCCTAGTCGGTGGGAGCTTCCCTACGACCTGGGCCGCGTCTATTACCTGGAGCTTCACGACTACCCTAAAGCGCTCTATTGGTGGGAGCTGGCCAATCGGCTTCCAGACCGTCCCCATTATCTGCCCCGTTTTATCGCCCGCCTCTATGCTCGGACCGGCC
Source organism: Methylomirabilales bacterium (SeqCode) (assembly GCA_046758405.1). Taxonomy (GTDB): domain Bacteria; phylum Methylomirabilota; class Methylomirabilia; order Methylomirabilales; family CSP1-5; genus JBHIAD01. Next base: position 13,476 of record JBHIAD010000013.1, on the reverse strand, counting down.
ATCGCGAGACGGCGATCGAGCTCTGGATCGAGATGTACCGGACGGCCGATAACGTCCGCATCCAGGAGATAATTTTACAGGAGCTGGAGAAGCTCGGGGTCACCGTTTCAAGAGAAGGGGAGGCGCATCGCGATTGAGGACGTAGAACCAGAATTTCGAGATAGTAGGCCGCATTCACCCGATGGTGTCCCGATAGTGCAGATGGTTGCAACATCGAGACTGGTGGAAGGGCGTTGTGGGATCCGGACTGGGAATGCGGCTTATCCAACGGAGGCTGCGTGAGCCAGACGCTGATCATCGGGGGTGCGATGCTCTTCGGGTTGGTCGTGGGGAGCTTCTGCAACGTCTGCATTTACCGCCTTCCCCGTGCGGAGAGCGTCGTGCTCCCCGGCTCCCGCTGTCCAAAGTGTCAGATCCCGATCCGCCCGATGGATAATATTCCGCTGGTGAGTTATCTCCTGCTTTGTGGCCGATGCCGGAGCTGTAACGCCCCGATCGCCTGGCGCTACCCGGTTGTCGAGCTCCTGACGGGGCTGCTCTTTGCCTTCGCCATTGCCCGCCTCGGCCTCAACTGGTGGAGCGTAGTGGTGCTGGCCTTTCTGGGTGCCCTCGTGGTGGTGACCTTTATCGACCTCGAGCATCAGATCGTGCCCGACGTCATTACGCTGCCAGGGATCGGCCTCGGTCTTGCCCTGAGCCTCGTCTCTGGGGATCCGCCATTCCTTCAGGCCCTCCTCGGGGCCGTCATCGGCGGCGGGATCTTTTATCTCGTGGCCGTGGCGAGCCGGGGGGGGATGGGCGGGGGTGACATCAAATTGACCGCAATGATCGGGGCCTTTCTCGGGTGGCGGTTGGTGCTCCTGACGATCTTCCTCGGAACCCTGATCGGGTCGGGGGTGGCGGTGACCCTGTTGCTACTCGGGCGGAAGGGGCGGAAGGATCTCATCCCCTTTGGTCCCTTCCTGGCCCTCGGAGCGACGATTGCCGTCTTCTGGGGTGAAGACCTCATCCGCTGGTACTGGCGCTTCTTCGGAGTGGTCTGAGGGGAGAGAGGGTGACGGCGGCAAAGAGATGGGATGCGGATGGATCGTGGGCGACCTGGGGCGCCGGAGGCGTGCTGGTCCTGCTGGTAGTGCAGCTTGTCCTTGTGGCTGCATTGGCGGCTGGCCTTCCGGTGTGGCTCTGGACGGCGGTCGGCCTCGAGTTGGTCCTCGCCGGGGGCCTTGCATGGTACGGGGTGAGCCGGCGTCCCGCCCCCGTTGATTCCTCCGCGGAACAGCTCACAGCATTTTCTGCAAGCCCGCCCATCACCACACTCGGGCAGGGAGAGGACCTGGAGCACGTCGCGGCCGCCTTCCGGAAGATGATCGACATCCTGCACGAGAAAGAGCAGGAGCTCAGTCGGTTCTATGCGTCCAAGCGGAGCGCTGGTGAGACCCTTGAAGACTACGAGGCGTACATCCTGGACAGCATCTCCAGCGGGGCCGTGGCGCTTGGTCCCGATATGCGGATCGCGGTCTTCAACCGGACCGCAGGGCAGATCTTTGGGTATTCGGCAGCGGAGGTCCTGGGCAAATCTTGTGGGACGGTCTTTGGATCGGAAGTGATGCGGCTCGCGCAGGAGGTGCTGGAGCAGGGGCGGATCCGCTCACGGGTGGAGCTTGCCGTCGCGGACAAAGAGGGAAATCAGCGCTGGATTGGGCTCAGCACCTCCCTCCTGCGGGACCGGAGCGAGAAAATCCGGGGGGCCATTCTGCTCTTTACGGACCTGACGGAGATCCGGCATCTCCAGGAGCAGGTGATGCTGCGCGAGAGTCTGGCGACGGTCGGCCGCCTCTCAGCGGGGATCGCGCATGAAGTGCGCAACTCGCTCGGGGCGATCCTCGGTTTTGCCAACCTGATCCACCGGCAGCTCCCCGCAGGGGATGCCGTTCAGGTGCACGTCCGGGAAATCATCACGGAGATCAACGCCATCGAGAGCGTGTTGGAAAACTTCTTGTCTTTCGCCAGACCCATGCAGCTCCAGCTCGGGCCACTGGAGCTGAGTGCGGTGGTGCGAGAGACGATCAACCACTATCGGGAGGGGATCACGAAGGCAGGGATCACGCTGGTTGAGCAGGCCGACGGTCCGCTGCCGGTCCACGGCGACCACCATCAGCTTCGGCAGGCCTTCGGCAATCTTGTTCGGAATGCGGTCGAGGCGATGCCCGATGGCGGCACGCTTACGGTGCTGATGTCACGCGCGTACCGGGGAGAGGCGCCCGGGCGTGGAACCTTTGTCGAGGTCCAGATTACCGATACCGGCCCGGGGATCGACGCCGAGGACCGGCAGCGGATCTTCACCCCCTTTTTCACGACGAAGGAGGGCGGGACCGGGCTTGGCCTCGCTCTCGCGCAGAAGACCTTCGTGACCCACGGAGGCGAGATCGAGGCGGTGAGCGAGTCGGGGAAGGGGACCACCTTCGTCGTGCGACTCCCGGCGGTCTCCTAGTCCCAGGGGAAGAGAGGAGTAATGGAGCGTATCCTGCTGGTTGAGGACAAGGACAGCATGCGGCGGATGCTCCATGAGACTCTCGCCTCAGCCGGGTACCAGGTCGACGAGACGATCGACGGCGATGAGGCCTTGAGACACCTGACGCAAGCCCGGTACGACCTCATCTTGACCGACCTCAAGTTACCCAAGCGCGATGGGCTCGTGGTCCTCAGGGCTGCCCGCGGGATGAGTCCGAATATCGCCGTGGTGGTCATGACGGCCTACGGGACGATCGATACCGCGGTGCAGGCGATGAAGGACGGGGCCTACGACTTCATCACGAAACCCTTTGACACCAACCACCTTCTGCTCCTGATCGAACGGGCCCTTGAGCGGCGGCGCCTTCTCACGGAGAACCTCCTCTTGAAGGAGGCCTTCGCTGAGCAACTCGGATTCCCACAGATCGTTGGGGTGAGCAGGGCGATGCAGCAGGTGGGGGCACTCATCCAAAAGGTGGCCCCCAGTATGGCCACGGTCCTTTTACTCGGTGAGAGCGGGACCGGCAAGGAGCTCTTTGCGCGAGCGATCCATCAATTGAGCCCACGGAAGGGACGACCGCTGATCCCGATCAACTGTGCGGCCATTCCGGACCCGCTCCTCGAGAATGAACTCTTTGGTCACGAGAAGGGGGCCTACACGGGGGCCCAGGCGGTGAAGCCCGGAAAATTCGAGTTGGCAGACGGGGGGACGCTCTTCCTCGATGAGATCGGAGATCTGAGCCCGGCGGTCCAAGCAAAGCTCCTCCGGGTGCTCCAGGATGGGACCTTCGAGCGGGTTGGGGGCACAAAGCCGATCCAGGTGAACGTGCGAGTTGTCGCGGCGACGAACATCGACCTCGCCAAGGCGGTGCGGGAAAAACGGTTTCGGGAAGACCTCTTCTTCCGGCTGAACGTGTTCCCCATCAGTATCGCCCCGCTCCGTGAACGACCAGACGACGTTCCACTTCTTGCGGAATACTTCCTGCCTCGCTTCGCGGCCGAGATGAGGAAGGAGGTCAAGGGATTCAGCAAGGAGGCCGAGCGACTTCTCACAAGTTACACCTGGCCTGGAAACGTTCGCGAGCTCGAGAATGCCATCGAGCGCGCGGTGATCCTGACGATGAGCAGTGTCCTCGAGCCAAGGGATTTCGCCCTGGGGGTCCAGCGGGCCGAACAGGATGAGGGCCCTCCCCAACCGACCTCGGGCTCCCTGACGGAGGTCTCGTCCTGGGCGGCCCAGCAGGCCGAGAGAGACCTGATTCGGCGAACGCTCCTCCTCACCCAGGGGAACAAGGCGAAGGCGGCCGAGCACCTTGGGGTCAGCTATAAGACGCTTCGGAACAAGATCAAGGAATACGGGATCGAGAGCTAGGGGTGCCGATGCGCGCCGTCCTGCAACGGGTGACAGGCGCCGCTGTCCATGTGGAGAGGACGGAGGTGGCGCGAATCGGGGTTGGGCTGGTCGTGCTGGTGGCGGTGGGCCGTGAGGACACCGAGCGGTCTGCGACATGGCTGGCCGAGAAGGTGGCCCATCTCCGGGTCTTTGAGGATCACCAGGGGCGGATGGCTGCCGCGCTCACGGATGTGCAAGGTGCGGCCTTGGTCGTCCCGCAGTTCACGCTCTATGGCGACGCCCGGAAGGGACGTCGACCGGACTTCACCGCTGCCGCAGGGCCCCCGGAGGCCCGGAGACTCTTCGAGCACTTCGTGGTGACGCTCCGTAGCCTCGGGATCCCCGTCAAGACTGGCCACTTCGGCGCCCGGATGCTCGTCGAGATCCTGAACGATGGCCCTGTCACGCTCATCGTTGACAGCCCCTCAGTGTCGCGTGGCGACGAGGGGGGAAGATGAGCGCGCTGCAGCCGTACCTGGACGAGTTCTTGGATGCCCTGGCCGTGGAGAGGGGAGCAGCGGATAACACCCTCGCGGCCTACCGCCGGGATCTCGGGCGGTACCTGGCCTATCTCGATGCGCAGGGTGTTCGCGGACTCAGCGCCATTCGTCCGGGTCACCCCCAGCAGTTCCTGGCAGGGCTCATGGCCGGCGGGGGGCAGGCGCCGCGGTCGGTGGCCCGCGTCACGTCCGCCCTCCGGGGTTTCCACCGCTTCCTGGCTGCCTTGGGCTACACCCCGGAAGACCCGACGGTGATGCTCCGTGCACCCAAGCGGGCGATGAGGCTACCGGACGTCCTCAGTGCTGGCGAGGTGGAACGGCTCCTGAAAACCCCCGATTGCAAAAAAGCGGTTGGCCTCCGGGACCGAGCCATGCTTGAGGTGCTCTATGCGACTGGCCTCAGGGTCTCGGAGCTGGTGGGACTCACCCATGGGAATGTTGATCTGACAGCCGGGTTCGTCCGGTGCATCGGCAAGGGGTCCAAGGAGCGGGTGGTTCCCCTGGGGGCCGAGGCGATCCGTTGGCTCAAGCGCTATCTGACCGAAGCCCGACCGCTCTTGGCGCGCGCAGGAGATTCCAGGGCCCTCTTCCTGGGGCGCTCGGGACGGGGCCTCACCCGCCAGGGGTTCTGGCGAATCATCGGGGTGCACGCGCGCGTCGCGAACATTTGCAAGCGGGTGACCCCTCACACCTTGCGTCACTCTTTCGCCACCCACCTCCTCGAACACGGGGCGGACCTTCGGTCGGTCCAGATGATGCTTGGGCACGCCGACATTTCGACCACGCAGATCTACACCCATGTGACCCGTGCGCGCTTGAAAGAAATCCACAGCCGCTTCCATCCGCGGTCACGATAACTTGACCCATGCCCGATGCCGTGCTATAAGATCCCAAAGAGGGAGGGGACAATGGCGTGTCCGGTCCATCCGACAGAGCGTCCGGTGGGTGAGTGTGAGATTTGCGCGCAGGAGGTGTGCGCCCGTTGCCTCGCCTTACTCTCGACTCCGATGGACTTCGAGTGTTTCAACTGCGGCAACCAGGGGACGATTGTCCTCTATGAAGCCCTTCGGGAGTCGCAAGGCGACTGAAGCGGATCTCAGGATCCGAATGCGACATCGACGTCAAACGGGCATCACTGGCGATCAGCGGCGGTGATGCCCGTTCCATTCCTGGTACACTTTCCGGAGGGTTGATGCTTGGCAAGCTCATCCTCATCTTCATCCTGGTTCCCCTGACCGAACTCGCTTTACTGATTGAAGTCGGACGTCGGATCGGCACGATTCCGACAGTTGCCCTGGTCCTCGCTACAGGGGTCGCGGGGGCGATCCTCGCACGTTTCGAAGGATGGCGTACCGTGATGGCAGTCAAGGAGCGCTTACGGGCAGGAATCTTGCCGGCCGATGAACTGTTGCAGGGAGCGCTCGTATTTGTCGGGGGCCTCCTTTTGCTGACGCCCGGTCTGCTGACCGACGGTCTAGGTTTCCTGCTCCTCTTGCCCCCGACGCGGACCTCCGCGGCCCGGCGCCTCAAGGCGGCCATTCGACGCTGGATCGAGCGCGGAGGGGCACGGTGATCGTGTGGCAGGGGCAAGAATGATACCGAACCCAATACCCCCCAATCCCCCCCCTACCCAATACGAAGGGGTGGCCCTCCTCGCAGACCCAATCTACCGGTACATCCAATTCACGGTGCCCGTGGATAGGGGTGAGGAGGAGGCGACCGAGAAGGACCTGCTTGACAATCCCTGGATGCAGCGCCTGCGCATGATCCACCAGCTCCAGGGGGCCTGGTGGGTCTATCCGGCCGCCGAGCATAGCAGATTCCAGCATGCCCTGGGAGTTATGCACATGGCCGGCAAGTTTGCCGACCAAGTGTACGAGAGCCTGCAGGGAGTCTTCCCCGACTCGTGTCCGTCGCGTGAGTACGTGCGTGAACTGCTGCGGGTCACCGGTCTCCTGCACGACATCGGCCACGGGCCCTTCAGTCATTTTTTCGACGACAACTTCCTTGACGAGTGGAAGCTGAACCACGAGATCCTCGGGCAGACCATCATCATCGAGAAGCTCGGGCGGATCATCCACAAAATCCGCCGCAGCCCCTCAGGCCCCTTTGCACGGGGAGAGGTGCTCGACCCCACACAGATTGCCTTCCTGGTGAGAAGACCCGATCTGCAGGAATCGGCCCGGGTCCCCGAGTGGCTTGCCTTCCTGCAGCCGGTCTTCTCCGGGATCTATAGCGCCGACAACATGGACTACATCCGGCGCGATGCCTACATGACCGGCTTCTCCCTGGACATGGTGGACATCGACCGACTGCTCTTCTACACCTTTTTCACCCCGAAGGGGCTCACCCTCCATCGGGCGGGTTCCTCGACCCTGGTCCGGTTCATCCAGGCGCGGGTGTCCATGTATTCGGATGTCTATTACCACCGGACGAACCGGGCGATCGACCTGCACATGAAAGAGATCTTCCGTGAGACCATGAAGCTGCTCCTCTCCAGGAATCCGCTGGAGCATCTGGAGCAGTACCTCACCATCACCGACTGGTCCCTGTTCCAGGAGGTCATGCGGTGGGTCCGCAGCAGAGACCCTCGGCGTCAGCGCCTGGGTATGGAGTGGCAGCAGATCCTGAACCGGCAGGTCAAGTGGAAGATGGCCTACGATCGGGTGCTCTCCATCGAGGAGTACGAGCGGGCGGTCCGCTTCCAGACGGCGGAGGAGATGGAGCGGGAGATCCAACGGCACCTACCGGAGCGTCTCCGCACAATTCCTTTCCGGGTCGACCTGGCGGCCCAGGACACCCGTCCGGTGAACCCCTTGGCCGAGGGGGCGAAGCGCATCAATATTTACAACCCCTCAACCGGCGAGGTCTCGCCGAGCCCCCTCCGGGATCTCTTCAAGCACATCCCGCCCAAGGTAGCCCATTGTCGGGTTTTCACCCTGGATCACCGGTACGACCGAGAGCTCGCGGAAGCGGCAGAACGGGCCATTAACCTCGATGCAACCGAAACGGTCCAGACCAATATCTAGGGGTGGCGGCGGCCCTCCGGGGGCCGCACCGGGGGTGGCCCGGGAGGGTGCAGCGGCCTCGAGTCCCCCGATCGCCGTCCACCCCAATCATTGGTTCCTCTCCCCTGGGCCTGTCCCCAAAGACCAGGAGAGCGACTTTGCCTGTCGCGCTCTCGCCCCGGTTTGCCACATCCGGAGGAGGCAGGCGGGAGAGTGGGCACTCTCGCACAGACCTCCATGGGACCGTGACCTGGAATGTCGCTTGCAGGGGTTCTCCAGGGTCCGCGAGGTCGGGGGAAGTTGGTTGAGCTCTCCCGAGGACGGGGCGGAGCGGGTTTTGCTCGATGGGCTCGCGGACGTGCGACGTAGCCCGCCTCATCGGTCTCCCAGCCCCAGGCCGGGCTCTGTAGAGTGGTGCATCCTCCGAGAGATGGCCCCGGCCGGGCTTTGCTATAATGGATTGTACCGGTGGAGCGGGGCAGATCATACAGAACGGGGGTTATTGAGACCAATGGCAGGACCGATTCCTCCGAGGCACCCGTTGCGGCAGCTCTTCACCACCATCACCGAACGGAGCTTCCTTGAGCGGCTCGGGTGGCCGGACCTCGAGGTGATCAGCTACCTGAGCGACCTGCTGACCGACTTTGCCCACATCGATTCCTTATACCGGATTCGCGACGCAGTCGGGAGGCCGGTGGAGGACGTGGCGGAGATGCTGGCAGAAGCATCGCTCTTCGCTCGAGCCTCTTCTCTGGACCGTGAGCGGGAGGTCCACAAACACATCGGTGACTACACCCTCTTCATGACGGGGCTCTTTCCGCGGGCCGTCGAGCGTATGGGCCGACCGGGCGGGCCTCCGCGGGTCGATGCGCTCATCGATTATACCGAAACGGGCAAGCGATCTTACCGGATCGTGGCAGAGTATGCGACGGTCGAAGGGGGGAAGGCGGGTCCCCTTTTCCGGAAGCTCTCGGCCCATTTCGAATTGTGCGCCTATGGCCTCGGCTATGTCCGGGAGGACCTGGAGAAGCCCCCGGCGAGCGGTCACGTCCGGCTCTGGAGGAATCCAGATGCTTGATGCCGAACCGCGTGGGTCCACCTGCCAGTTGTGGTAGGCCGCGTGCCCTTCATGAGTCCTCGCGGAGGCTGAGACCGCAAGGGGGCGTGAAGGCGACCTTCGCGCGTGGCGCGGGGGACCGCGGGCTTCGCAGACGGACCTTCCTGGAACCTTCCCAGGGAGTCGGGCAGCGTCTTGGGCGCGGGGGGTTACGGTGCAACGGGTGAGGCTCGATCCGCTCACCGCCATCTTCGAGACCCGGACCCGATGCACCTGCCGTTCCTCCTCGACCTCCCGTAGAGACGAGATTTTTCGGATTGTCCAAGCTGTCCTGGACACCACCCCCCGACCCCAACCGGTCTGCCTCTTGGGCATAGTACCTTCGCAGATGACCGCCGCCGAGGGAGCTAGACAGAGTTCGATCCCGCGCTTCGGGCTCGACCCGAAGCGAGAGCAGCGTATGACCGTCGTGGACGGGATTCATCATCCCCCCGGACCGGTCGTCCAATGTGGTACTCTCCTGTCATCCCGCGAGAGGCCTAGGTGAAGCAGTCCGCGGCGATCGAAGGAACGCTCATCCATGTGACCTATCGCAATGAGGAGACTGGGTACGTGGTCGCCCGGGTCGCCCTCGCAGGGGAGGGGGACGCGGGGCGTCCGGTGACGGTGGTGGGGAACCTCTTAGGGGTTGCTCCCGGTGAGAGCGTGCGCCTCACCGGTGGGTGGGTCCATCATGCCCGCTACGGGACTCAGTTCAAGGTTGTGGCCTGTGAGACCCTTGTCCCCACGTCGATCCAGGCGATTGAGCGCTATCTGGGGTCAGGCCTCATCAAGGGGATCGGACCGACCTTCGCTAGACGCCTTGTCGAAGTCTTTGGCGGCGAGACCATGCGGGTCATCGAAGAAGAACCTGATCGGCTCAGGCAGGTGGAAGGGATCGGTATGGTCCGGCTTGCCCGCATCAAGGAGGCCTGGGCCGAGCAGCGGGAGCTTCGAGCGCTCGTCCTCTTTCTCCAGGGGCACGGAATCTCCCCAACCTTTGCCCGGCGCATTGCCCAGCGGTACGGGATGGAGGCGATTGCCCGCATCCAGGCGGACCCGTACCAACTTGCACGGGAGATCCCCGGGATCGGTTTCAAAACTGCGGACCGGGTGGGTCGATCCCTCGGGGTTGCACCGGACTCCCCCCGCCGTGTGACCGCTGCCATCCTGTATCTGCTCGGCGAGGCCGTGGACGAGGGGCACCTGTTTCTCCCGGTTACCAGCCTCAGGGCCGAAGCCCTCACCCTGCTCGGCTTGAGTGATGGGGCGACGGTCGACGATGCGGTGGAGAGGCTGGTGGTCGAGGGGGCTGTATGCCGGGAGGCGATCGGGAGCGAGGCGGAGGCGGCAATCTATCTCGCCGAATATCACCAGGCAGAGAGGGCAGTGGCCGCGCGTCTCGTCGCGTGCGCCCGCGGTCCGGCCCCGGGCCCTTCGATCGATGCCGCACAGGCAATTCCCTGGGTGGAGAGGGCGGTCGGCCTCTCCCTGGGCGAGGAGCAGCGCCGTGCCCTGGAACGCGCCCTGGTCAGCAAGGTCCTGGTGATTACGGGTGGGCCAGGGACTGGCAAGACGACCCTGTTGACCTGCCTCAGCCGTATCCTGGGTGCGAAGGGAGTTCGCGTGGCCTTGGCCGCCCCGACCGGACGCGCGGCGCGGCGCATGGCCGAGGCCGCCGGCCACGAGGCAAAAACGCTGCACCGGCTCCTCGAGTTCAGCCCCAAGGAGAGACGATTTCTGCGGAACGCGCGCCGGCCGCTCCAAGCGGACGTCGTGGTGGTGGACGAGGCGTCCATGATCGATCTCCCCCTGACGCACCGGCTCCTCGAAGCGGTACCACCGGCCTGTCGCCTTCTCCTCATCGGCGATGCAGACCAGCTCCCGTCAGTCGGGCCGGGGAGCGTCCTGCAGGACCTGATTGCGGCGGGGGACATCGCGGTCGTCCGGCTACGCCAGATTTACCGCCAGGCAGGGGAGAGTCTGATCGTGCTGAACGCCCACCGGGTGAACCGGGGGGAATTCCCGATACTGCCCCCGGCAGGGGCGAGGAGTCCCGACTTCCTCTTCCTCCCTCGGGAGGAGGTCGAGGATGTGCGAAGCGCCGTGGTGGAGCTTGCCGCCCGAGAGCTGCCCGAGCACTACGGTCTGGATCCCTTCGGGGCGGTCCAGGTGCTGAGTCCGATGAACCGTGGGCCGATTGGAGTGAATCAGTTGAACCGCGACCTGCAGGCGGCCCTGAACCCATCGGGCGTGGAGCTGGCCCGTGGCGGGTGGGGCCTGAGGGTGGGGGATCGGGTGATGCAGGTTCGGAACAACTACGAGCGCGAGGTCTTTAACGGGGACATCGGTCAGGTGGCCGCCATCGACGTCGACGATCAGAGCGTGACGGTGCGTTTCGAGGAGGGAGATCGGGTCTACGACGCCGCCGATCTCGACGAACTGACACTGGCCTACTGCGTGTCGATCCACAAGAGTCAGGGGAGCGAGTACCCGGCAGTCGTCCTTCCGATCCACACAAGTCACTATATCATGTTGAAGCGCAATCTCCTCTACACGGCCATGACGCGCGCCCGGCGACTCGCGGTCCTAGTCGGTACCCGACAGGCCCTCGCCATCGCGCTGGGCGACGCCTCAGTCCAGGCACGGCACACTCGGCTCGCCCAGCGTTTGGCTGCCGCCTTTCGGGAGGGTGTGTGACGCGGCGAGATGTCCTCGGTGTGCTCGTGGGACTCTCGGTCTCGGTCGGTACGGCCGCGTGCGGCCTCCTCGGCCTCCCCCGGGTTACCGTGGTGCGGGATGGGGTGACCCATGTCGTCCGGCCCGGGCAGACGCTCTACCGCATCGCGAAGACTTACGGGGTCGACATGGAGTATCTGGCGGGGGTGAACGGGATCGCTGATCCGGACCGGATCCAGGTGGGGGACCGAATCTTCATCCCGGGAGCCCGTCGGGTCCGCAGGGTCAAGGTATACCGGCCGGAGCAGAGCGCCGCTCTCGCCGGAAAGCTCCCGGCGGAGCCCCACACGGGTCCTCCACCCCGGTTCACGTGGCCCGTCCGTGGGAAGGTGGTGAGCCGTTTCGGGTTGGTGAACGGGTTCAAGAACAACGGGGTCGCCATCGCCGCCGAGGCGGGGACCCCGGTGCGGGCGGCAGCCGAGGGGAAGGTGGTGTATAGCGGGGCGGAGTTCCGGGACTACGGAAACCTCGTCATCATCGGCCATCCGAGCGGTTACGCAACCGTGTACGCCCACAACCGGATCAACCGGGTGAGGCAGAGTGAGCAGGTCGCACAGGGACAGGTCATCGCTGAGGTGGGGCAGACCGGGATTGTGGAGAGTCCTGTCCTCTACTTTGAGATCCGGAGCGGAGCGGTGGCGCGGGATCCGATCCCCTTGCTGCCATGAGGAAAGACTTCCCGCCATTGCCTCCCTCCCTTGCCTCCCTGGTGCGGCGGGTTGGGGAGGTAGCTGAAGCCGTTGGCGTCCAGGTGTATGCCGTGGGAGGTTTCGTCCGCGATCTCTGCCTTGGATACCCGAGCACCGATCTTGACCTCGTGGTCGAGGGGGCGGGGATCGCCTTTGCCCGGCACTTGGCGAAGGCCCTCGGAGCAACCTGTACGGTCCACGCCCGGTTTCGGACAGCCACCCTTGCCCCCGGGCCCCGGGCCCCGGGGCGGCTGGATGTGGCCACAGCCCGCCGCGAGTGGTACCCCTCGCCGGCGGCCTTGCCGCGGGTCGAGCCGGGCACGCTGGTTGAGGATCTCTTTCGGCGGGATTTCACGGTCAACGCCATGGCCATCGCCGTCGGCCGGGAGGGCCTGGGTGCCCTGGAGGACCCGTACGGGGGGCTCTCGGACCTCAAGGCGGGCCTGCTCCGGGTCCTCCACCCCCGTTCTTACTGTGACGATCCAACGCGGATCCTCCGGGGTGCACGTTTTGCCTCCCGGTTCCGCTTTCGTCTCAGCCGGACCGACCGCCGGCTCATCCGTGCGGCCGTCGCTGCAGGGGCCCTGGATGCTTTGTCCCCCGATCGGCTCCGGGGGGAGATGTTTCGACTCCTCTCGGAACCGCGTGCTGGCGTTGCCTTGAGACTCCTCCAGGATCTCGGCTGCCTGGAAGCGCTGGTGCATGGGTGGGAGCTCCCGCCGGGTCTTTTCCGAACCTTCCGAAGCCTTCAGGCCGCGATCGCGCGCTACCGGGGGTATCGTGGCGATGAGACCATCAATGGGGATCGCCTTCACCTCATGCTCCTTCTCGAAGGGCAGCGCAGTGAGATCAAGCGCGCGATTCTCGGACGGCTGGGGATTCCCGCGGGGATCCAGGAGCGTCTCGCGCGGGACGAGCAGGGGGCGGCAGGGGTGGGCCGGGCCCTGGCCAAGGGAAAGGTCCGACAGAGCCGAGTCCGGGATCTCCTGGACCGGATTTCCCCCGAGGCCCGGATCTGGCTCTGGGCGAGAGGGAAGGGGCGGATCAGCCGGCTCGTCTGTGCGTATGTGCGAAGCCTCTCCCAAATCGAGCCTGTCGTCTCGGCCAGGGACTTGATGGGGCTGGGGGTCCCCGCCGGTCCCGCCATCGGTCGTCTCCTGGGTGAACTCAAACGGGCGAAGGTAGACGGGAGGCTACGGAGCCAGGCGGACGAGTGGACGTGGGTCAGGGAGCGGCTCCGCCGCCATCCGTTGACAACCGGAGACCCCTCTGGTAGGGTGCCGAAAAGACGAAAGAAGAGGGGGACTTAGCGCGTGACAGTGGCTGGATCCTCGGAGGGACCTCGCCGCCGACCCACATCCGGCCAGGACAGCAGGTGGTCCCGAGGAGGTGGGGCGTGTGGGCCGTGACCCCCGGGCCTGTGGGTTTGATCGTCTCAGGGCGGTTCCGCTGATCCATTGGTCTCGAGAGGGAGGTTGATGACGGTCGGACGAGTGGTGAGCGGGATGCGGCCGACGGGGAAGCTCCACCTGGGTCATCT
>JBHIAD010000012.1:0-19662 GCA_046758405.1 Methylomirabilales bacterium (SeqCode) | reverse complement strand
GCCGCCGTCAGGATGCTCCAGGGAAAAGCTGACGGGCGGACGGGGAATGGGGGCTCGTCCGCCCTTCTCGATCCACCCCAGACAACAGTCCAGGCGGCTCGACCCGCCCCCCAGACAGCTCCCAAGGCGGAAGCCACCCAGAAAAAGCCCGGGGGGCCTGTCCCGGAGGCTCAAGCCGCCCGGGCCACCGCGGCTGGAGCGGAAAAGCCCGACCAGGCCTTCGAGTCAGCCAAACAGATGCTCTATGCGCTGATCGCGATCGAAGGCAACACTCGCCCCTTCGACCCGAAGGAGGTGACCCGCGCCGAAGAGCTCGCCGGGCAGCTTCACGAAGAGGTTGCCCAGGTTGCCGGCAAGCAGTTTGCCAACATCAGGGACCTGGAAAAGAAAGACATCCGGCTCCGGCAAAAGCTCGAGCTGGCAAACGAGATCCTGGATCACGTCGGCCGGACTCGGATCCTGCGGGAGGCCCGCACCCAGCGGCGGGCCTCCCGCGAGCAGCTCGCTCCGGCCCTGATCTGCTTTGCGATCGCAGCGATCGCATCGGGCCTTGGGTTCCTCTACGCCATGCAGTACGCCTTTGTGACCACGAGCACCCCAACGCTCAAAGAGCTCCTCAGCGCCCCCTTCAGCCCCGAGGGGTTCATGCCCTTCGTCGGGCTCAACACGCTGGCGGGAATTTTTGGCCTCTTCGGCGTCCTGGCCCTCCTGAAGATGGCCAAATCCTGGGCGGAGGCGTGTCAGCTCGAGGCGCTCTTGCCCAGGGAGTTCGGGGCGGCGTCGCTCAAACCGCGGCACCGGAGCTGGGTCTACCGGCTTGATCTTGAGTCCCCCCGGCTCCTGGCCACGCAGAAGATGCTGGACGGACTCGCGACTCGCAGACGGTAAGACTGGAGGGGTTCCTTAGGCGCCGGCGGCAGCAGCGCCGGCTCGTCGGCTGCGCAGGATCCAGAAGGCGGTTCCCCCGGCGATGACGAGAAAGGCAAAGAGGAACAGAGCCACGAGCAACCTGCGGCTCTCGAAGTAGGTTCCCACGTAGAGCAACAGATAGAGATCGTTTCGACTGGCCCTCCAGGCTTCCCAGTAAGCCTGGAGGGCTTTGTCGTATTCGCCTCGTGCAGCGAAGGTCTTGCCGAGGCCGTACAGCGCCAGGTCGTAGCCTGGGGCCAGCTGTCGGGCATCCTCGAGGACCTCCACGGCTCGGTCGAAGCCTCCCTGCTTATAATGGGCGAGCCCAAGGTTCGTCCGAACCATCGCGCTGGAGCCATCCAGCCCTGCCGCCTTTTCGAGCGCCAGGATGGCCCGGTCATACTGCCCCATTTTGTAGTAGAGCCACCCCAGGTCATTCCATAACCCCGGATTCCCCGGGTCGAGGGCCACTGCCGTGCGGTAGTGCCCAACCGCCGTCGGGTAATCCCCCCGTGCCTCCACCAGGGCGCTGGCCAGTCCGGCGTGGGCCCGCGCCAGTGCCGGCTGGATCGCCAGGGCGTCCTGGAACTGGGCGATCGCCTCCGGGTATCGCCTCAGCTCGAGGAAAATCCATCCCAGGTTGACCCGCGCGTCGGCGGCTCGGGGTTCCAGGCGGACCGCCGCCTCTAGGGCCTCGATGGCCAGGCCCCACTCCCGCTCTTTGCCGTAGAGGACCCCGAGCAGGTTCAGGGCTACAAAGTCCGGCGAGCTCATCGCCTCCCTCCGCAATCCCT
The DNA here is from genome assembly GCA_046758405.1 of Methylomirabilales bacterium (SeqCode). Taxonomy (GTDB): domain Bacteria; phylum Methylomirabilota; class Methylomirabilia; order Methylomirabilales; family CSP1-5; genus JBHIAD01. The sequence goes on along the minus strand of JBHIAD010000012.1, from coordinate 17,959 downwards.
CCGTCGCCTCGGCAACGGTCAGGTTGCGGCCGAAGACCGCCCGGAGTCGATCCCATGCCTGGGGATGAATCGGGTTCCCGCGGAGGACCTCGCGGTAGGCGAGGGTGGCGCCGGCAAAATCCCCTTGGGCCTCAAGTCGTCGGCCGCGGGCAAAGGCGGTCTCGGCCGATGCCCCAGCCGTCGCCGGCAGGAGGACTGCCGCGAGGAGAAGCCCGCACGCCACGGGCCTCCTCATCGCGCCCCTCGTTTTACGAGAAACCGGCCCACGAGAAAGATCACGACCCCAACCATGAGCAGGTTGAGTTCCGGGCCCATGCCGCCCTCCTCGGTCATCCCGATGTAGAGGCCCACCAGCAGATTGGTCATGCCGAGAAGCTGCAGGATCCTTCCGAACGTCGCCATATAGGAGACCCTCTCCAGACGAGACGGTATCCACTGTAGCCCGCTCTCCAGGGGGTGTCAACGCAGCCACCCACCTCGAAAGGATCTTGCAATCCGGTCCCGTCGACGCTAGAATTTTCTCCAAAACAAGGAGGACGGAATGGAGCAGCTCCTCGAGACCATGACCAAGCCGGATAATATCCCCATCAGCATAATGCTGATCGCTCTCCTGATTTGCCTGTACGTCTCCTTCAAGCAAGCCTTCAAGAATGACCGCCTGACCCAGGAAAAGCGGCACGATGAGATCTATGAGGACATGATCAAGTAGGACAGAGGTCCCGTCGGAGGCAGTCTCCATGTTCATGGTCGTCATTGGCGCTGTGCTCCTCGGCTTCCTGGTGATCGGCCTGCTCATCTTCAGCCGGGGAACCACGCCCGTGCGCCGCGAACAGGAGTACTATGACCGGGCCGAGACCGGTCCCTCCCCCTTCGCGGGCCTCGGCATCGCCGAGTTCGAGGGGCTCTGCCTTCGGCTCATTGAGGAGATGGGGCTCATCGTCAACTCCCAGAGCCGCCCCCACCCACGGGAGGTGGAGATCACCGCAGTCAATCCCCAACCGATCACCGGAGGAGACTACATCATCCATGGCATCCATCCCAAGGGGGATGAGGTGGTCGATGCCGGTCAGGTCATGGCACTCGCCTCGGCGGTCAAAGGCGAGCAGGCCTCCAAAGGGATTCTGATCACCACGGGCTACTTCTCTGAGGATGCCTCAAGGCTCCTCGAAGGCCCGCCGATCGAGATGATCAACCGACCCCGCCTCCTGGAGCTGATTCGGGACTACGGGATCAGGATCTAAGTCCTGGCGCCCCTGTCGGTTCGCCTCGACTGGAGCCGCCCGCCGTTGGTGTCGGGAGGGAATTACCGAGGGCGACGCGTAATCTCGACCCGCCCCCGCCCTGGGTCGACCTGAACCCAGTCCCCGGTCCGGATGGTCTCGACCGGGTCTGGGGTGAGGCGGTGCATGAGGGGCACATCCGCGAGGACTGCCCCCTGCACCAGAACCGGGTTGGTCGTCCGGAACAGGATCGCCCTGGGAGCGGTTCCCCGTGCTCGCATGTCCTTCAGCATCCAGGATGAGGCCACACCTCCCTTGGCCGTGGTAAAGACGAGGACCTTGTCGACGATGCTCCGCCCGTAGAGGTCGTGACTCTCACGCGAGATGATTCCTCGCGCCCGGTCGCAGTCGTAACGGACGCTGAACCCGTGCCGGGACACCAGGGCCTCCCCTTCGACCACCCCACCCACGCCACGCGGCCCCCGCAGGACCAGTCGTTCTCCCCCGTGCCGCCGCCGACGCGTGGCCCCATGATGTGGCATCCGCCTACCCCCCCAGAACCCTGCCAGCCACTGCCGCCTCCACGCATGCGGCTGTCGGCCGGAAGACGGTGTTGTACCCGTAGCCTGCGACGGTATTCGCCAGCTTGGCCGAATCCGTGAGGAGGGTCCGAAACCCATTGCGCCTGGCCAGCTCGCGAGCAGCCATCAGGTAAAAACAGACCCCGGTGAGCACCTTGGCCCCGCTCGCCGTGATCGTTGCCGTGTAGCCCAATTGATCGGCCATATCCTTGAAGAACCGGTTGGTGGTTAACAGGACGGTCACCCCCTCCTTCACCCGGCGGCCCTTGAACAGGGCGGCCAGCTCCCGGATCTCGTAGAGGGAGAGCTGCGGGGTGCCGAAGACAATCACGTCCGGCTGCGACTTCTCCGGAACAAAGGAATCGTAGACCTGATGCAGGTGGCGCGCCGTCACCACCAAACGGTTACGGGGCGGGGTCTTGCCGCCGAAGGCCTCGGTCAGAGTTCGGGCCTCCGGGGTGATCCCGACGAGATGGAACATCGCGAGGGATCCGTAACTGGCCAGCGCCGCCCCCAGGTGCTTGAGTGCATCAGGGGTCGGGGAATTTGCCACGCCGGTGAGGACCGGGACCTGCCAGTAGTCGTTCACGCGCCGGCCCACGAGGCACCCGACGGCCCCCCAATCGCTCACCGATCGGGGCTTGACCTGGAGGTCCACACGAACGGTTCCGCGCCGACAGGCGTCCAGATGGTAGCCGTACCGAGGGGTTCGGCCGGTCAGGGCGGCCCAGATCGCCGACGGGCCACCCTCGTAATTGCTGCGGGCACCCCCCACGGCGTTGGCGTAGATGACCACCCCGGTATCACCCCAGGCCAGGTGTTCCCCAAAGACGGGTTGGTCCACCGATTGATAGGTGATGCAGGTGTTGCACGGAACGGCCCCCATCTTGAGGAGGGCTGCTACGACGCGCTGCTCCTTCCGCACGAGAGCGGGATCCTGTTTGAGCTCCCCTGCGAAGGCGAAATCGACGCTTCGCGGATCGGTGGTGAGGGGAATAACACATTGCGCCCCCGATGCCGCCAGCGCTTCGATGTAGTCGAGGCCCGGGTCATCCACCGCCTCCATATCACAGTGGACATGGGCCGAGCGGACCCGCACGAAATCCTTCGCCCCGAAGAACCCCCCCACCGCCATCTGCCGCGTGAGCGCCTCGCGACAGGCCGGGCCCCGATCTCCACGGAGCATCTCCCGCTCTTCCTTTGTCAGTCGCATCACCACTCCTCGCCCAGGGCCGAGGGCTCCCCCGCTAAGGCGTGCTCCGACGGGCTGCATGAATTGCAGTCACAAAGGCCAGGACCCCGAAGAGAACCGTCACGATCAGGGAACCGAGTAGCGGCGGCACGTCCCCCACGACCTTGGAGCTGCCCAGATACAGACATCGCCGGAGGGCGGCCATGCCGTACGTCAAGGGGTCTAGCTTCATGGCCCACTGCAGCCATGCTGGCACGCCCGAGGCGGGAAAGAAGGCACCGGAAAGGAGCCAGATCGGTATTAGAATTAAATTCATGATCGCATGGAACCCTTGGATCGAGTCCATCCGCCACGCAATCAGCAGTCCGAGACTCGTGAGTCCAAAGGAGACGAGAAACATTACCGCCACTGCGGCCAGGACCGATGGGACGGTGATGGATATGCCGGCGACCGGTGCGAGGAGGAGAAAGAACACTCCCTGCAACAGCGCCAGGGTCGTCCCGCCGAGCGCCTGACCGAGCACGATGCTCGAGCGGGCCACGGGAGCCACAAGGACCGCCTGTAAGAACCCTTCCCGGCGGTCCTCCACGATGGAGATGGTGGCAAAAACGGCAGTGAACAAGAGGATCAGGGCGATGATGCCAGGGTAGAAGTATTCGACAGATCCAGTCCCCTCCGGAACTCCAGATGGTCGAAACGACGCGCTGAACCCCCCCCCGAGGCGGATCCAGAAGAGGAGCGGTTGGCCGAACGCCCCCACCAGGCGACTCCGCTGGCGGCAGAATCGAACCATCTCCCTCCGCCACAGGGTCATCACCGGCAGCCAAACACGCAGAGGGGCCTCTTTACGCATCGTCGCTCCAGAGGCGGCGTCCGGTCAGGCGGATAAAGACATCTTCCAGTGTCGGCCTTCCAAAGGTCGCAGACTTCACCGCACCAGAAAAGGCGTCCACGACATCCCGGACGAACTCATGGCCGCACGGCCGTTCCACCCGCAGAGCTCCGTCAACCAAGACCGCCTCACACCCGAACCGCTCGCGCATCCTCTGTTGTAACTCCCCGGCGTTGTCGGCATGGATCACTACCACGTCACCGCCGACCATCCCCTTTAGCTCCTCCGGCCTTCCCATTGCCACCACCCTCCCCTGGTGGAGAACCCCCACCCGGTCGCACTGCTCGGCCTCCTCGATGAGGTGGGTGGTCAGCAAGATCGTAACCTTATCGTGCTCGCGCAATCGGCGGAGGTAGATGGTGAAGTCTTGGCGGGCGCCGGGATCGAGACCCGTGCTTGGCTCGTCCATGACCAGGAGCTCCGGCCGGGGGACGAGGACCTTGGCCAGCTCAGTCCGCCTCTGCAGGCCCCCGGAAAGCGTCTCCACCAAGTCCCGGGCCCGGTCCCCCAACCCGAGCCGGCCGAGGATCGCCCGAGCCCGGCTTCCCAGGGTCTCCCCCCAAAGCCCATAGAGATGTCCGTGGTGCACGAGGTTCTCCATGACCGTCAGCTTCGGATCGAGGCTGGGGTGCTGAAAGACCACCCCCAAACGCGGCCTGACGGCATGGGGCTCATGCGCGAGATCATGGCCAAAGACGCGCACACGCCCGCCGGTGGGCGGCATGGAGGTGGAGAGGATTTTGAAGAGGGTCGTCTTTCCCCCGCCGTTCGGGCCCAGGAAGCCAAAGATCTCTCCGCGGGAGACGGAAAACGTCACGCCGGCGAGGGCTTCTCGGGTCCCGTACACGTGACGCAGGTCCTCGACTTCGACGACAGGAACCTCTAACCCTGGTGCAGCTTCGCTCACGCTCGAGGCCCTCTACCCCGCTCCCCCTGGGCATTCTCGGGATCGAAAATATAATCAAAGCTCAGCCACAGGCTTCTGGCGTACCGGAAGAAGCAGAGCGGAAACAAGACGGCAAAGGCACACCACAGGATGAGCTGTTGGGTGAGGGACATGCCGACGATCAGATCAAGCGCAAAATACCCCGCGATCGTCATGACGGCGGTGACCGCATAATTGACATAGATTGCCCCGACGAAGTATCCCTGCTCTCGTTCAAACTGGAGATTACAGGACAGACAATGAGAGTACATTGAGAACCGGCCGCGAAACAAGGGCGCGGCACCACATCTCGGGCATCTCAAGCGAAAGCCCCTGCCAATAATCTGTCCGATGCGTTGAAGGTCTATCTGTCTCAAGCCTTCTCACGCAGCCATTCTAGCATAGGCAGGCCCTGTCCGACATTCGACGTTCGGAGCTCCCTCTCCGGCCAGGCTCATACTCAGAACCACCGAAAGGCAGACCGGGGTGGATCGGCTCCGTAAGCCCAAAACCTAAGGGGATCCAGAAGGCTCCCGTCGTATTTATCGCGGCGGGTAGAGCTGGTAGAGCATCACATAGACGATAACGCCGGTTACCGAGACGTAGAGCCAAATCGGAAGGGTCCAGCGGGCAATTTTGACGTGTTTGTCAAACTGTTCGTTCAAGGCCCGATACACCGTGGTCAACGCCAACGGAACGATGAGAGCGGCCAGCATGATGTGGGAAACGAGGAGGGTGAAGTAGACCGGCCGAACCCAGCCCTGGCCAGAGAAGGGGATCGAGCCCACCTGGTAGTGGTGTATCAGATAGGAAACCAGAAAGAGGCAAGAGACGCCGAAGGCTGTCACCATGCAGATCTTGTGGGCCGTCACCTCTTTCCGTCGGATGAGGAGATACCCGATGGTGAGGAGGACGGCGCTTGTCCCATTGAGGAAGGCGTTGACAGCAGGCAAGCCCGAGATGCTGTAATCTCCCTCGACCTGTGCCTGCCGGCCCAACAGAATGAACGCCACACCCAAGAGGACAACAAAAGAGACGAGCCCGATACCCGGGAGAATCAACCGATCTTTCATGTCCTCATCACCGCTGTTCCGCCGCTCATCGCACCGAATCATCGGGCAGTACACGCCTCATCCAGGCGTCCCGAGCCGATCGTGTGGTATATGTGAAGATCTTGCCCTCGGTCCTTCCTCTTCATGGTCACGTTATGGGTTAACCGGAGCGAAAACGAAGACCGCCAGCATTTTCGCGGACCCGGGACGAGCCGCGACCTAGGAATCCGCAAAGGGAACACTCCCGGCGGATGTCACTCAGGGGTTGCGGATTGCTCAGTGGTTACCGTCGTTTGGTGAGGCGTCGCGGAGTGGTCAGGGAGCAGCGCAAACACCAATAGCACACAGAGGAGCAGCGGAGTGAGCGCAATCACCCCCAATGCGCGCGGCTCGAATTTCAAGTGCATAAAGTACATCGCCACCAGCGACGCCTTGGACAGTGCCAGACCAACAAGAAGGATGACAATCACCATCTTGGCCAGTGGAGCGTAGATGACCGCGACCTCGGCAATCGTGAGCGCCAGAAGCCACCAGAAAATGGCGATGTAATTCGGTGTCCTATGCGCAGTAGTCATCCTGTTCCCCGACCTCCTCTAGACCAGGTAGACGAACGTAAAGACCAGGATCCACACAAGATCCACGAAGTGCCAGTACAAGGCAGCAATCTCGATCTCGTTGGCAACCCCAGGTGTCGACCGACCCCGGAGGGCCTGGATGAAGTAGCAGGAGAGATACACGACACCCCCGGTCACGTGCGCCCCGTGAAAGCCGGTAATGACGAAAAACGTGGTCCCAAAGAGGGAGGCGCCCCATTGGTTAGCCGTCAGTCCGAGCCCCCCATGAATCAGGTGAGTCCACTCGTAGGCCTGCATGCCAAGAAACGTTACCCCGCCCAGGATGGTTAACCCGAGGAATTTCTTCAGCCCTGCCTGATCACCACGCTGAATCGCCGAGAGGGCTGACACCATCGTCACACTGCTGCAGATCAGCAGGAAGGTCATCAAGGCCGTGAGATTGATCCCGAGGACCTTCGCCGGGACAGGCCAGTCAACGCTTCCGTATCGGAGGACACCGTATCCGGCCAGCAGGGCCCCAAAGGACATGGCGTCTCCAGCCAGGAAGATCCACATCCCGAGCTTACCCCAGCTTTTAGGAGTGAGAGGGGACTCCGCAGGTTCGGAAGATGGATGCATCACAGCGACTTGACTCAACCTTCACCCTCCTTCTCCATCGAGACCAGGTAGTGGACAGGGACATCCTTCTGCCGGTGGTCCGACGCGCACCAGTAGGTGTAAATCAGCCAGCCGGCGATCGCACCGACAACGGCATATGGCATCGCCAGGAGGAACAGGATGCTCCAGTTGAAACCTGCGCCCGGATCCGTGCCCATCGACGAGCCCCCACACACGGAACATGCTTGCGCGGTAAACGGACTGAGCGCCACCGCTCCCGCTATGACCCACGCAAGGACCGCGCATCGCTTCATTCCAGATTCCCCTGCCTCAAATAATATGCGGGCTCGGCTCGCACAGATCACACCGTGCTCCGCTCTCAAGGCTCAGCTCAGGTACACCAGCGTAAAGAGAACGGGCCAGAGGCCCACCACGAAGTACCAGTACATCCCACAGAGCGTCAGACCGACATGTCGCGTCGCCGAGAACCAGTTGCGCCTTACCCCAGCCAAAACGATCAACAGCCAGAGCACCGCACCGAAGACGTGGGCCCCGTGGAGCCCAATCAGGGTATAAAAGGTGGCCCCGTACGTTCCGCTAGACAGCGTGAGACCAAAGCGCACCAGGCGCATCCATTCGTACCCCTGCACCCCCAGAAAGGTCATCCCCAGCAGCGCCGTCATCAGAAGCCAACTGACCAGCCCGTGTCGGTCCCCCCCACGGATGGCGCGGATCGCGCGGTACATCGTGTAGGCACTGAACAGGAGGATCGCGGTGTTGACACCGGTCACACCCACCGGCAGATACGGCTGGCCGGATGGAGGCCAGATCGCGCTCCCGAGGCGAAAGACCAAGAAGGCACCGATCAGGCCGGCGAAGAACATCGCCTCTGCCCCCAAAAACATCAACATGCCCAAGCGGGCATTGCTGACGGGCGGCTCTGCACGGTCGCCGTCCTCGCGACCGAAGGGATCCCGGGGGAACTCCGGGGGTGGACCCTCGTCAAAGCCTGGGGGAACCTGAGCTACATCCTTCCAGGACTTGTCGATGACGGGAATCTCAACTCCTCCTGGCATCTCACAACCCTCACGAGGCGGCCCGCTGGATCCGCCCTCTAATCCAGCACCCACGCACCAATCACCGTGGTGACGGAGACAATCACGATCAGCGCGAGCAGGATTATCCCTATACGTCGATTCCGGACCTCGACATCGCTCCGTATGGTGCGTCCCTCGAATCTTCGCTGTGCGCCCTGACGATACCTCATCCCTCTCGCCCTAAAACGGCACCTTGTCCAGGGCCATCAACCCGAGTTGCACTGGCAGGTACACCAGGGAAGCGAATAAGAGGAGGCGTGCAGACGCCTCCGAGCGGGAAATCGCAAGAATGATCCCGCATCCAAGGAACATGAGCCCCAGCACGATAGCTCCGAAGAAATAGACCGATCCCGCAAGGCCGATGAGGGTCGGCAACAGGCCCACGGCGAGTAGTGCCAGGCAGTGGCTGACAATCTGTCGCCCCGTACTCCCCCCGTCCGGCTCGACCACCGGAAGCACCCGGATCCCCGCCCGGGCATAATCGTCCCGATATAACCGGGCGATGGCCAGGGAATGAGGAATCTGCCAGAGAAACAGAATGCCAAACAGGACCCACGCCTCGAGGCCCAGCTCACCCCGGGCTGCTCCCCACCCAATCACCGGCGGCAGTGCGCCGGGCACCGCCCCCACAACGCTGCAGAGCGAGGTCTTCCGCTTGAGGGGGGTGTAGAGAAAGAGATAGCTCCCCACGCTGATCGCCGTGAGGGAAGCACTGAGCACATGCACGAAGAAAGCCAGGTACAGAAGCCCGCCGCTGGTGATCGCCACACCAAAAACCAGTACCCCAATCGGCTGGAGCCGCCCGTCGGGTAACGGTCGAAGTCTGGTGCGCTCCATCCGGGCATCCACATCCCGTTCGAGGTACTGATTCAACGCTAACGTTCCACCAGCCGCGAGCGCCATACCGACAAGGGTATGGAGGAGTCGGACATAGTCTGGCGCTCCCACCGAGGCAACGTAGAATCCGACGAAGGTGGTGACCAAAACCATTACCACCACGCGGGGTCTTGTCAGCGCCAGAAAGTCCGCCGGATACCTCTGCACACGCGTCACGTCAGTGTCCACCGCTTTCATCCTCTCCCTCTTGCGGGCACCTGCTCCGCCCTGCCTGCCGGATGGGTGGGGACGAATTCCCGAGCAACTGCAGGCACCCGGGGGGGCAGCAGGCGATAGAGGCGGAGAGTCAGCACCAGGCAGGTGGCCAGCATCAGCGCCCCCGTGGCGACGTGCCCGGTGGTAAGCGTCACCAGGGAGAGAGGGGGTAAAGTCACTGCCAGGGTGGTGAATTTGCCCAGGTATGACCCCAGACCCAGTACCAGTTGGAGGATCAGCAATCCGCTAAGCACGGTGACGGGGCGGACCAGCTTCGGCTGCTCTGCATGATTTCTCAGAATATACCCTGCCAGGCAGAATATCAGGATGGTCACCACAGCGGCAAAGAATAGATGCGCACCAAGTCCTGCCCCCATGTGTCTCACCATGGCGCCGAAAACCAGCTGGACGTAAATAAGCCCCATGGTCAGGAGGGCCAGGCGCCGTAAGCGACTGGCATCCGTCGCTAGGGTCTTTTGTAGTTCTTCCCTCCCCTCTGCGGAGGTAAAGAAAGCCACACCCACCGTCAGCGCAAAAAAGGCCTGGGCAACGGCGGCATGGATAATGGCAAGCGTCCGCTCAAGGAAAACCACCCGAAGCCCTCCGAGCACTCCTTGCACAACCACCGCGACCAGAGCGACCACCCCGAGCCAGCGAAGCCATCCTCGCGGCTCCGTGATCCACAGCCACAAGGCCAGGGCGAGCGTCAGCAGACCCACGCCTGCCCCAATCAGTCGATGACTGTGTTCGTACAAAATCCCTCCGACCATTTTCGACCATGGGTACAGAAACATATTGTGTCCAAACGTTGTCGGCCAGTCCGGCACCGCAAGCCCCGCACCCATGCTGGTGACGATCCCGCCGACAAAGATCAGCAGGAACGTGGCGCCGGCGGTCAACAGAGCACACCGGTGAAGCCCCACGTTACCTTTCCGCCAACCGATGTGGAGGGGTCGAAGAGATTGCGCCATCCGGTCTGTCCTTAATGCCCCGCCGCGGCGTGCGGCACGAGGGGCCGATCCTGCGGCAGGTAGTCCTCAGACACCTCAGGCGAGCTGTACTCATAGGGGCCCCGGTAAACCACCGGGATGGTATCCCCCCAGTTGCCGTGCGGCGGGGGGGAGGGGGCAGCCCACTCCAGCGTATTGGCCTGCCAGGGATTCCGCTCCGCTTGCTTCCCGGCAAACAGACTCCAGAAGAAGTTGATCACGAACGGGATCTGTGCGAGACCGAGACAGATGGCGCTTACGGTGATGAGGACATTGATCGCCTGGAGTGGCTCCAGGAACTCATACTGTTGCGGGTTGTAGATCCGCCGCATCATGCCCCCGACCCCGAGGATGTGCATCGGAAAGAAGGTAGCGTTGAAGAAGATGAAAGTCAGGAAGAAGTGAATCTTCCCCAGTGTCCCGTTCATCATCCGGCCAAACATTTTGGGGAACCAGTAATAGATGGCCGCAAAGATACCGAAGAGGCTGCCACCGAAGAGGACATAGTGGATGTGGGCAACGATGAAGTATGTATCGTGAATGAAAATGTCCACCGGCGTTGACGCCATGTAAATGCCGCTCAGGCCACCGATCACGAACATCGACACGAAGGCCAGGGCATTCAGCATCGGGGGCGTGAATCGGATCGATCCACCCCACAGGGTGCCGAGCCAATTGAAAGTCTTGATGGCTGATGGCACCGCGATCACCATCGTCGAAAGGACGAAGCCCGTGGCCAGCGCCGGGTTCATGCCGCTCTGGAACATGTGGTGGCCCCAGACGATCCAACCGAGGAAGGCGATCCCGATTATGGCGTACACCATGGACCGGTACCCAAAGATCGGCTTACGCGAGAAGGTGGAGAGGATGTCCGATGTGATCCCCATCGCCGGGAGGATCATGATATAGACCTCCGGGTGGCCGAAGAACCAGAAGAGGTGCTGCCACAGGAGCGGCTCGCCGCCGCCTTCGGGGAGAAAGAAGTGGGTCCCGGCCATCCGGTCGAACAAGAGCATCGCCAGGGCCGAGGTGAGCACCGGCAGCGCCAGCAAGAGGAGGATCGCCGTGATGAAGAGGGCCCAGATCACAAGCGGCAGACGGAACCAGGTCATGCCAGGTGCCCGCATGTTGATGACGGTGGTAATGTAGTTGATCGAGCCCATCAGGGAGGAGATAGCGAGGATGATGAGGCTGATGCACCAGAGGTTTTGCCCCCAGTCCACGCCGGTGTACGCCGCCTTGGCGGTAAGCGGCGCGTACGCCGTCCAGCCGCCGGCCGCGTGTCCACCGGGGACGAAGAACCCCGCCAGCATCACCACGCCCGCCATGGCCCCGACCCAGAACGAGAGCATGTTGAGGGCGGGAAAGGCCATGTCCCGGGCCCCGATCATGAGCGGAATCAGGAAGTTCCCGAAACACCCGACCAGGATCACCATCACCACAAAGAAGATCATGATCGTGGCGTGCATGGTGAAGAGCATGTTGTAGGTGTTCGGGGGAATGATCCCCTCGAACATGTAAGGCTCTGGGACCCAGCCGAGTCCGGGCACCGGCGTCTCGGGCCAGGCCAGCTGCCACCGCATCATGAGTGCCAGCAGGCCCCCGAGGACCATCATCAACAGTCCGAGGATGAGGAACTGCTTGCCGATCGTTTTGTGGTCCGTGGAGAACACATACGTGCGCCAGAACCCCAGCTCCTCGTGATGGAGGTGTGCGACATGCGTGGCTTGGGCTGCTATTGATTCACTCATTCTCCACCATCCCTGCGAGAATTCCCTGACGGATCATCTGGCGACCACTGAACCATTCCCCCGGGAAGGGGGGACCCCGATCCGCGCTCAGGACGAAGGCCAATGTTCTTTCACCCATTTCTGGTAGTCCGCGGCGGGGTGCACGGTCAGGTAGCCGAGCATCCCGGAGTGCCCGAACCCGCACAGCTCCGCACAGGGGATCTCGTACACGCCGGGCTTGGTCGCCTCGAACCAGGCCTGGATGACGCGGCCGGGAACGGCGTCCTGTTTCAGCCGAAGGTTCGGGAGGAAAAAGCTATGGATGACGTCTTTCGAGGTGAGGAAGACATGCACAACCCTATTGACCGGCACGTGCAACTCGTTGTCCATCTGCAGATCATCCGCCGTGTCGAATTTCCCATCTGGCCCAGGGTAGAGGAATTCCCAGTTGAACTGCTTCGCGGTAAGGCGGACCTGAAGATTACTCGGAGGCACCTGCTGCTTGATGTTCCCCCATATCGGCTTGCTCATCACGGTCAGTATCACCATGATGAGCGCCGTGATGATCGTCCAGGTAATCTCCAGAGTTGTACTCCCATGGGTGTACCTCGCTCGCCGGCCCTCGCGGTGGCGGTACACAATGAGGAAGGCGACCATGACCGCTGCCACCAGGAGGAAGGTTACCATGGTGATATAGTAGATGACATAAAAGAGGAAGTCGATATCCCCTCCGTAGGTGGATACATTCTCCGGAAGCCAGTTGAGCATCGAGAACTCCCTGTTGTTCTTCGCAATGGATTGACGGAGAGAGAACCCGGACCACCAGCCGGACCTCCCGTCACTCAGCCCTGGGAATGGGCGCGAGTCTAGCCGAAGAGGGGAGTCCGAGTCAACCCCGAAACTCGTTTTCCCAGTCCCAGGGTCGATGATGTCACCGCACCCCACCAGGGCGCGGTCGAGCTCGCCATCGGCGATCAGCGGATTCTTCGGCGGAGAGCCCGCTCCGCCGCTCAGGATCGCGCCGTCTCACTCGGTACGAGGGGGGTCGGCTTGGTCTGGGAGTCCGAAAAGGGCTGGGCCAGCCGATTTGCCCACCCTTCATCCCAAAGCCGCTTCAAACGCGTCACCGCGTCACCGTGGAGCGGCGGCGCGTCCACAGCTCCCGCGAACTCCTCGAGGTTCTCAACACTGGTGATGTTCGGCAGCACCGTCGCGACAAGGGGCTCGGCCAAGCAGAACTGGATCGCCGCCTGCCCCAAGGTCCTCTTCCATCCAGCGGTGAGGAAGCGGATCTCCTCCACCGCCTGCTGGGTGGCCGCCATCCACTGGGCCTTGCGGTGGCTACGATGATCCGATGCGGCAAAGCCCCGATCGGGCCGGTAGCTCCCGTCCAGGGTGCCGGAGGCGTGGGGGACGCGGACGATCAGGCCGGTCGCCTCCGGGTCGACGAAGGGAAAGAGGCTCCGCGTCGGCTCCTGCTCGAAGATGTTATAGATGACCTGCAGCGCCGGGATCCTCCGGCCAAGGGCCGCCTTCCCCTCCTCGAACCACCCGATGTCCGGGCCGAGGGCGACCCCGGCCGCGCCGATCTTCCCTTCGGCCCGCAGGTCCTCCAGGGTGGCGAAGACATCGTCCCGTGCGAGGGTCTCCATCCGGGGATTGTGGAGCTGATACACGTCGATCCGATCCCGGCCGAGACGCCTCAGAGACTCCTCGCAGGCGCGGCGGATGAATTCGGGCCGCCAGCACTGGGGGAGTTCCCCATGGCCGCTCCGCTCCCCCCCGTACGTGTAGATGTCGTAACCGAACTTCGAGGCGATGACCAGCTCCCGGAGCTCCGCTGGGGAGAAGGCCTCCGCCAGAATGGTCTCTCCCCGTCCCTGACCGTAGACGTCCGCGGTGTCGAAGAAATTGATCCCGCGGTCCCGGGCCCGTCGCAGGAGGTCGATGCGGACCCTGTCGTCCTTGATTCCCCACCACGTCGTCCCCACGGTCCAGACCCCAAAGCCGATCTCCGAGACCTTCAGGTCCGTCCCCGGCAGCCGCCTGAAGCGCATCCGTACTCCCTCCCCTCCCCGGTCATGCACTGGTCCGCGCTCGTCGCCTCGGGACCGAGCTCACCGGACCCTCACCCCTCGCGCACGGTCCTCTCTGTAGGCAGGCAGACGCCCCTCGGCCCCACCCCGGGACACCGAGCTGCCACAAGCGCAGGGAACCGGAACGAGCAAGGGCCTACTTCATCTTAACGGTCACCTTCGCCGCTTCGCCGGCCTTGACGGTGACCTGCTTGGTCACGGTCCCGAGCTTCTCCTGCCAGATCTCCAAGGTGTGCGTGCCCGGCGGGACGTTCTCGAGGGTGAAATTTCCCTTGGCGTCCGTCACGGCATAGAAGGGGTGGGCGGCAACTACGATCCACCCCTCCATCCAGGGGTGGACGTCGCACCGGACCACGAGCCGCTCCGGTTTGTTGAACTTGACCGTCATCACCTTCCGGAACCCTGGTTGAGCCTGGTTGATGGCGGGATTCGCGGAGCTGTAACTGTGAACGTTGTGAAGGATCCTATCGCTATTCTTCACCTTCAGCGTACCGGGCGCCATGACAACCACGTGCGGCTGGTAGACACACCCCCGCTGATCGAGCACTACCTCCTTGGCCGGATAGCTCCCCGAAGCCTTCTGGAGCGACACCACGGCCCACTGGATCCCACCCGTCCCCTTGTCCACCACGAGGTTTTCTTTGAAGATCGGGTTTTTCCCGCAGACCCTCTTGTCGCGGGTCGCCGCTATCTTCTTGGGGGCCGGGGGAGTGCCGGCAAACTTCACCACGCCACTGATCGTCCCCCCTGCGGCTGCCGCCGGAAGGGCCCCGACCAGCGTGCTGAGGGTGAGCACGAGTCCGACCATCGCAAGTTGTCGCATACCCTTTCTCTCCTTCTTCACCTTCACCCTTTCAGATTGCACCTAGCGCTCTGCCCCCAGGCTCATCACGTAATCGGCCAGAGCCTGGATCTGCTTCTCCACGTCCCCTCCCAGGACATCCGGCGGGCCCGAGCCTGGACCACTGAAGAAGGTCGGCATCCCGGTCCCCGGCTGGATCTTCTGCGGATCGTGAAGCCACGTCACCACCCATTCCGGCCGCAGCCGCTGATATGCCAAGGCAAGGTCTGGGGCCCAACTTTCCGGTGGCCCCTCAGGCTTCTGGGCTCCCCGCTGATGACAGCTGAAGCAGCCATAGTACTCCGGGCCGGCCATCTTCCGTCCTGCCTCGACCATCCTCTGCGGGATCTCCTCGATCGCGACGAACTCGTAGAGTTGCTGGAGACCCGCGAGGCTGACGAAGTACTCCGTCAGCCGGGTGCTCTCGGCGTCACTCAGCCCGAAGGTCGGCATCCGGACCTGCAGCCAGGGGCGAATCGGTACCGGCCGCTTGAGGAAGCCGAAGAGCCACTTGCCTTGCACCTTCTCCCCTTCACTTAGGAGCCCTGTATCGAGCACCTCTGGATCTAAGACGAGGGGCGGCGGCGCTTCATTCACCTTCTCCGGGGGGAACCGATGACGAAGATCGCCGCCCCGGGCCTCGATGATGTGACAGCCCACGCAGTTGAAGTCGCGGACGATCCGCCGCCCGGCCTCGATGTTCCGCTTGGCCGCCGTAAGGCCGCGACGGAATTCGGCGGGGACCACCGTGTCAGTAAAGCCCTTCAACAGAACCCGTAGGGCCTCGATCTCTGAATCCGAAAAGCCGAAGTTCGGCATGAGGAGCTTCTCCCGATCAGTCACATACACCTGAGGGTTCTTCAGCTTATTGAAGGCCCACGCCTCCCAGGTGCGCTTGATATGGGTGTCCCCAAAAGACAGTTGTAGGAGCCGCTTGTGGCCGAAGTTGGAGAGTTCAGGGGCGATCTTCTCCGCCTGCTCGAAGCCACGGATCTCATGGCATCCGAAGCAGCCCCGTTTCCGGATCAGGCGTTCACCCTCGGTTACCCGCTCTGGATCCTGTAGCTCCGCCAGGAGGGTCCGCGGCGTCGGCTGCCGCTCACCCCGGGTCAGGAGAAAGGCCGTAATGGCACTCGCCTCGGCATCGCTCAGGCGCAGGCTGGGCATCGGCGTTGCCGGCCGGAAGGCCCGGGGGTTTTTGAGCCACTGGAAGAGCCACTCCGGATCCTTGATCTTCGCTGCCACGTTGCTCAGGTCCGGGGCGAAGTCCCGGCCGACGAGCGCGAAGAAGGTCCGCGGCTTCGTCTCCTCGAAGACCGCCCGCATGGTATGACACCCGAGGCACCCGACCTGCTCAAAGAGGCGCTTCCCCCGCCCCGCCGAAGCGGTCCGATCGAAGGTGCCGGGAACCCGCGGTCCCGGCTCCGAGGCCTTCACGAGATACGCCGCGATCGCCTTCGCCTCCGCTTCCGACAGGCCGAAGTTCGGCATCCGGGTGTGAGGGAGGTAGCTCTTCGGGTTCTGGATCCACTGGATGAGCCAGTTGGGCTCCGCCTTGGCGGCGATCCGCGTGAGATCCGGGCCTACCTTCGGCAGGGTCTTGAACCCCTCCGCCGGGTGGCACCCGTGGCACCCGAGAGTCTCGAACATGGCCCGCCCCCTGGTCAGAGCCGGGGCGATATCCACCAGCTTCGGGGATTGCTCCGGGGTGCGGGCCTTCACCGGTAGTTCGAACCGGGTCTCCTCCCGGTGACAGCGGTAGCAGGAGGCTTGGACAAGCTTCCCCTGGAGCATGGGAAAATCCCAGAGGAAATGGGGGTCACCCCCGTACGCTTTGGTAAGCCCGTGAGGCCAGTCCGGCAGCCGGCCGTCGACCAGCGTGTGGTAATCGATAGCGGGCCCCTGCCCCTGGTGACAGATGCTGCACCCGAACCGGCTGATCGGGTGGGTGCCGAAGATCACCTCCCGGCCGGGATGGGTCTCAAACACCTTGTCCTCGGGGGGGAGGTTCTCGAATCCGGGCTGGGCGATCCCCAGGTGGCAGGTCTGGCAGCGATCCACCCGGAGGATCGGGACGCCGAACTCATTCTTGTCAAGACCCTCAACCACGACCTGGTGGATCTTGAGGGGCCGATCCGCGATGGCCTGGAGGCGCGCTTCGAGCTGCCTCACCTCCTTGGTGCCCTCCTGGATCTTGTCTCGGACTTCCTGGACTCGCTCCTCAAACCCGCTCACCTCGGCCTTGGCGGCGAGCATCTCTTCTTCTGCCGCGCGGACCCGGGGCTCGAGGACGCCCACCTGGGCCTCGAGCTCGCGGACCTTCGCCAGGTCCGCCGTAAGGTCCCTCTCCTCATGCTTCGCCTTCCCGTACCAGTAGTAGGCCTCATCCAGCTCGCTCTTAGTAAACTGCAGCTCTTGGTTGATATCTCGAAAGGTCACCTGCCGCTTTCGCAGCGTTCGCTGGGCCGCCCGATAGGCGGGACCCTTCAAGTTCTCCTCGGCCCACCTGAGCTCCTCACGGAGCTTCGCGAGCTTCGCCTGCACTTCGGGCTGATTCAGCCGCTCCCGGGCCTGTGCGAGCTGCGCCTGGACCCTCTTGTACTCCAGCTGCTTGAACCTGACTTGATACTTGATCCAGGGCCGACGGGAGACCGCCTCGTCCCACAGGGCCCAGACGGTCGTCCCCACCAGCAGCATACTGGAGACAAAGAAGATCAAGCGCAGCGATCGTCGTTCGTCAGGAATGAACGGGCGCGGGGCCATGAATCCGGCGCTCCTTCGGGCGGGTACCCCCATTGGTCAGAGCAGGAGCCATCTCAGATGTTGAACCACGGGGTGACCCAGATGTACTTGATGTTAAAGGCAATGCGCAAGAACATCTTGATGGGGAGTCCCACCATCGTGAGAAACAGGAAGGCGACAATCCCGTACCGGAGCGGACCCAACTCCTGCAGGACCGGGCTGCTCTTGCCCCTCCAGCACCAAAAGGCAACCGGCAGCACACCGAGGTAGAGGGTGATGATGATGAGTCCCACCAGCTCCACATCGAAGACCTTGGGATTCCCGAGATACTTGAAGGG
>JBHIAD010000011.1:0-20467 GCA_046758405.1 Methylomirabilales bacterium (SeqCode) | reverse complement strand
GGGTCAGGTCTTGCAATCCGACATCGGCAGCAAGAGCGGCCGCGCATGTCGAGTCCTCTTCATCGTGCCTGGCACGAGGGGCTTACTGGGTTGCGGGTGGCTGTGGGGTGGCGGGCGCCGATGAAGCAGGAGGAGGGGTCGTGGGTGTAACCGGAGTTTCCGTGGCGGGTGGGGTGGCAGATAGCGCCTCGGGCACGGGCGGCGTTCCGGTTCCAGCGGACTCTGGCTTGATGACCTTGCGCACGACGGGGTTCTTGGCGAAGGGGGAGGCTCTCCGCATCCCGAGGGTCACCGCATCCCCCCGGTCGATCAGCAGGTCAGTTTTTTCCACCTCCTCTCCGCTGAAGGTGACCAGGAAAGACCCATCCTGCGTGCCCACCACGATCAGGTACTCGTCACCTTGACGCTCCTCACGGGTGACCTCCCCGGTCACCTCTTCCATCTCGGAGAGGGCAAGTCCGGGGAGGTGGGGCTGTAAGTATCTGGGGGCGAGGAGGCCCGCCAGGATCCCCAAGGCGAGACCGCCCAGGAAGACCAGCCCGGATTTTTTCAGGTGTTCCATAGCCTTGTGCCCCAAGGGGGTCTTGACCCTGCCAGGCTACCCCGGATCCCCTCCCAAAGCAAGAAAAAGGCGCTAGGAGTAGGAAGGGTTTGGTATAATTATTGCTCCCCTCGGGCACGTCCTCGCCTGTCCTCTCATCAATACGCTCGCCAAGCCGGCTTGCGATGGGAGCATTCATGCCTGTGCATGATAAGGACCTGATCTGGGAAGGTGCGACGGACCTCCGTCCGAAAATCGGGCGGTTGATCGACATCCTCGGCCAGGTCATCGTCGGCAAGCCTGAGGTCATTCAGCTCGCCCTGGTGGCCCTGGTGGCCCGAGGGCACCTCTTGATCGAGGATGTCCCAGGGGTGGGGAAGACCACCCTGGCCCACGCCCTGGCCAAGACCCTCGGCTGCTCCTTCCAGCGGGTGCAGTTCACCAGTGACCTGCTCCCGTCGGACCTGCTGGGCGTCTCGGTGCTGAACAGCCGCACAGGGGAGTTCGAGTTCAAGCCGGGGCCGATCTTCGCCCAGATCGTGCTCGCCGACGAGATCAACCGTGCGAGCCCGAAGACCCAGTCGAGCCTCCTCGAGGCGATGAACGATTTTCAGATCTCTATCGATCACCACACCTATCCGTTGTCTCGCCCCTTCATGGTCCTGGCGACCCAGAACCCCATGGAGCACCACGGGACGCACCCCCTGCCGGAATCCCAGCTGGACCGGTTCCTCCTGCGAATCCGTGTGGGGTACCCCTCTCCGGCCGACGAGCGCCGGATCCTTTCGGGCCCGCGCGCCCAGGGGCTGATTGACCAGTGTAAGCCGGTCCTCAGCATCGATGAGGTGCTCCTCCTCCAACGGGCGGTCGAGATGGTCCGCGTGGACGAGAGCCTGCTTGACTACATGCTGGCTCTCATCCAGGCGACCCGGCGGGCCAGGGGGCTGACGCTCGGCGC
The DNA here is from genome assembly GCA_046758405.1 of Methylomirabilales bacterium (SeqCode). Taxonomy (GTDB): domain Bacteria; phylum Methylomirabilota; class Methylomirabilia; order Methylomirabilales; family CSP1-5; genus JBHIAD01. The sequence goes on along the minus strand of JBHIAD010000011.1, from coordinate 18,968 downwards.
CAGCCCGCGGGGCTCTCTCGCCCTCTACCGGACTTCTCAGGCCCTGGCCTTTCTCCAGGGGCGCGGTTACGTGGTACCGGATGATGTGAAGCGCGTGGCCATCCCGACCCTTGCCCACCGCGTGATCCTGACCGGGGCGTGGGATCGTACGGCCGGGCTTCGGGATGAGGCAGAGGAGATAGTCCGTGCCCTCCTGGACGAGATTCCGGTCCCCCGATAGCCCTCAGGGACCGCGCAGGACCTCTCGATCGCTGCGACCCACCCGCGAGGGACTCTGGTTCCTGGCCATCACCTTCGGGATCGGTGTCGGCGCCGTGAATACCGGTAACAACCTCCTCTACCTCATCCTGGGGATGATGCTCTCCTTCGTCATGATCTCGGGGGTCCTCTCCGAGCTGTCCCTTCGCGGTCTTGCGGTCGAGCGCCGTCTCCCCGATGATCTCTTCAGTGGACAACCGATGACGTGGTGGCTCCGGCTCAAGAATGGCAAGCGACGGCTTCCGTCCTTTTCGTTGCACCTCTCCGATGGGGTTGTCGGAGGGCACCAGGTCCCGGCCCGATACCTTCTACGGCTTGCGGCGGGGGAGCAGGTGACACTTCCCGTCACATGGACCTTCCCGCACCGGGGGGGGTGCCGGTTTGGTCCGGTTACGATCACCACCTGTTACCCGTTCGGGCTCTTCCGCAAGTCGGTCCGCCTCGCCTGTCCCCACGAGGCGCTCGTCTTCCCTTCGGTCCTCCCCCTTGCCGCACTGCGTCCCGGTCGGGAGGATGGTGTGGCTGCCGAAGCGGTTCGGGCACGAGGCGCCGTGGGAAGGGGAGTAGATTTCCATGATATCCGCCCCTTCCGGGACGGGGATGACCCTCGGCTGATTCACTGGAAGCTCTCGGCCAAGCTCTCTCGCTGGTTGGTCCGTGAGCTTGCAGAGGAGGAGGGAGGGCGTCTCCGCCTGGTGCTGTTGCTCTCGCGCCGGCCTCCCGGAGGCCCGGAGGCGATCGAGACCGATATCAGCCTTGCCGGGTCCATTGCGGCTCACCACCTCTGCCGTGGTGGAACACTTTGCTTGGAAGCGGGACGGCGCAGTCTGCCTTGGGGGGGTGGTACAGGGCACCTGAGACGGGTCCTGACCGAACTGGCGTTGCTCCGGCCACGGGAGGACGGTCTCGGGAAGCAGCGTGGGCGGCGAGGGAAGGGCGGGGACCCCGTGGAGGTTGTGTTGGGCGAGGGCACCGCCCTGAACCTGGCGCGGATGTGAGGCGGACATGCGGCTGACTCGCGCGTACCATGGTGTGATCTACCTGCTGGTGACCGACGGGTTGCTCGGACTCCTCGTGTCGGGACGGTTGGCGCTTCCGTACTGGTTCCTGGTGGGGGGGGGCGTGGCCCTGAGCTGGCGATGGAACGGCCGGAGGGAGGCGACGGCCCTGACCCGGCGCCTTCGACAGGGGCTGCCGTGGCTGCTCAGCCTCATCGCGGCCCTCGATGTGCTGTGGGCAGAGACCCTCTTGCTGTGGGCGGTGCGCCTCCTCATCTATCTGATCCTGTTCAAGCTCGCGACACGAGAGACCGCCCGTGATGATCTCCAGCTTGCCCTCATGAGTTTCATGGCCTTGGTGGCCGCTTCTGCCCTGACCGCGCACATCCTCTTTCTGCCGGTTCTCGTCGCCTACATCTTACTCGCTGTGTGGGCTGGGATCCTGCTCCACCTGCGACTGGAATCGGAGCGGGTCGTCCAGAACCATGCTCCGACGGAGCTCGTCCCTCGTGCCTATCTTGTAGTGACCGCCCTGGTCGCCTGCGCCGCCCTGGTCATGACGGGCACTCTGTTCCTGATCCTTCCCCGAATCGGCCGGGGCAGCGTCTCGTTCCTGGCTTCCGGCCCGCACCTCCTCGCCGGGTTCTCCGAGCGGGTAGCGCTGGGTCAGTTCGGTCGAATCAACCTTGACCCGACACCCGTCATGCGGGTGGAGATTGCCGAGGCGAGCCTGCCCCCGCCGCGCCTCCGGTGGCGCGGAGTTGCCTTTGAAGAGTTTGATGGCACGGCCTGGCACCGCAGCCGAGAGGTGTGGGTCCTCGACCCGCGTGAGGGGCAACTGTTCCTGACAGAGCTCATGATGCCCCCGCGCGTGATCCGCCAGGAGATCTTTCTCGAGCCCCTGGGCTCTCCGGTCCTCTTCGCCGCCCCCCGCGTCCGTGGGGTCGTCCTGGGGGCCCCGATGCTCTTGCTGGATGGGACGGCGTCGCTCACACTCCCGGGGTCTCCCACCAGCCAGGTCCACTATCTGGCCTATTCTGAGCCGGAGGCGTTCCTGGGTACGCTGCCACCCTCAGGGCAGGCTCCCCCAGGACAGGCTCCGAAGACCGGGGTCGGTAAGTACCTGCAGCTTCCTCCTCTGAGCCCGCGCTTCCACGCCCTCGCGCGCGAGATCGTGGGTGACGCCACGGAGGCGTGGGAGAAGGCCCGCCGGATTGATGTCTACCTCTCGACCCGCTTCACTTACAGCCTGGATATCGATCCGGTTACGCAATCGAATCCGGTCGAGGATTTTCTCTTCGTCAACAAGCGTGGGCACTGTGAGTATTTCGCGACGGCGATGGCGGTGCTGCTTCGCGCGGTCGAGGTTCCGGCCCGGGTGGTGAACGGCTTTCAGCAGGGGGAATGGAACGAGTTTGGGCGATACTTCACCGTCAGGCAGCGGGACGCCCACTCGTGGGTCGAGGCCTACATGCCGGGTCAGGGATGGCGCACCTTTGACCCCTCGCCGCGGGGGGCCTTTGACGCCACCCATTTCGGCACCGGGCCGGGCACCGGGCGCCGTTTCTTCGACTATCTCGGAGTCCGATGGAACCGCTACGTGGTCGGCTTCACCATGGTGGACCAGTTTCGCCTCTTCCACCGGGCCGGGGCCCCGATACGCGGGATGCGGGCCCGGGTGACCGCCGCCCTCGATTGGGCCCGCGCGCAGGGGCCTCCGGCCCTCTGGATCGGAGGGAGCATCGGGGTGAGTCTCGTGGTCGGCCTCGGCCTCTATTTCCTTCAGCGGCGGGCCCGTCGGCTCCGGCTCGGGGGGGGCCGCGGGCTCGGCATCCGTGTTGGGTTTTATGACGAGCTGGAGCGGCTCCTCGAGCGGTGGGGCTACGTGCGGCCTCCCGCCACGACGCCAGAGGAGCTGGCGAACGGCCTAGCGGGAGGACCGGATGCCTCGCTGGCCCCGGTCGTTCTCACCCTGACCCGCCTCTACTATCGGGTCCGCTATGGTGCAGCGCCGCTGACCCCCCCGGAGGAGGCCCAGGCACGGCGGTGGCTGGACGGCCTCCGGGCCCGCGCACCTGCTCGTCCGGTCGAAGGCATGCGAGGTCGATTCAGACGCCCGAACAGCGTCAGAGGCGGCGATTCTGGCTGACCATCGTAGACCGTCACAGGTGATCGGCAGCGGAAGCGCGCTTCAGGCCGAGCACGAATCCCGCGAAGACTATGATGGACCCTCCTTTGCTGATGATGAGAGTTGCCCCTGAATCACCCTCGCGCAGTGGCGTAGCGTCGCCAAAGGACCGCAAGGATGAGCAGGCTCCCGAAGGAGCACACAACGGCCGCACCGGTTGGCAGATCAAGCCGGTAAGAGAGGACGAGCCCGAGCAGACTCCCGATAACGCCCAAGGCCCAGCCCAGAAGCAGTCGATTAACGACCCCTTCCACCAAAAACATTGCTGCAAAGGCCGGGACGATCAGATAGGTAAAGACCAGGAGGACCCCGGCGATCCGGACTGAGCTCGTGACCACGAGACCGAAGGAGGCGTAAAAGAGAAAGTCCCAGAGGCGAGAACTGATCCCCAGGCGGATCGCCTCCTTCGGGCTGAAGGTTAGCAGGAGGAACCGACGGCGAAAGCCCCAGTGGAAGAGCCCGATCACGAGGTAAGTGACAAAGATCTTCAGGATTTCCGGCCAGCCCACCGCCAGGATGTTCCCCACGAGGAGATATCGGAGATGCTCGCCCCCTTGGGGTGCACGGTCCAGAATTAAGATGACCGCGGCTGCAGCCATCGCATAGGTGATTCCGATCACCGCCTCCTGAGAAAGGGAGCGCTCCTCGGATCGCGTCAAGGCAAAGATTCCCGCGCCCAGAAGGGTAAAGCTGAGCGAAAAAAGATAGGCCCCGGTGCTGTCCAGCGAGTACCCGAAGATGAAAGCCACCGTCGCGCCGAGTGCAGCAATCTGGGCCAGGGCGAGATCGACGAAGATCACCTCCCGCCCGAGAACATGGATGCCCAAATAGGTGTGGATGCCTGTCAGGATCAAACAGACGAGGAAGGGTCGCAGCATGATCTGGAAGGCTTCTTCCATCTCTTTCTCCGCGTTGCTCCGCCGGGTCTACCTGGCGTTCGATGTCGACGGATCCGATTAGCTCACCGCAGACTCCCGCAAGGCCCGCACGATCGATTCAACGATGTACTCAAACAGGTCCAAGTAGGTACGGACGTCTGCAACACCTTGGACGGACGTGGGAAGGATCAGCACACTCCCCCCGATCTCCTGAGCGAGAAACCGCGGCGTCTTGCGGTGGAAATAGGGAGCCATGAGGATGAGCTGGACCTTCTCGTCTTTCATCTTTCCTATCAGTTGATTCAGATGGGCCGAGGAGGGGGGGACGCCGGGTTTGGGCTCTACCTGTCCTACAACATCCAGCCCGAACCGGCGGGCAAAGTAAGACCAGGTTCGGTGATACGTGACCACCTTCGTTGCGCGGTATGGCTCCATCCGCTTGAGCCACTTGGTCATGGCACGATCCAGGTCGACCAGAAACCGATCCCGATTCTGGCGGAACATCCCAGCCTGCCGCGGAGCCACTCGCTCGAGCGCGGCGAGTATATTGCTGGTGATGATCTTGGCGTTCTCCGGGTCCAGCCAGTAATGGGGGTTGCCGAAAATATGGATGTCGCCCGCCGCACGGTCGACCGGAGCCGACGGAACCTCAAGCACCGGGACCCCCCGGGACGCATCCACGTAGCCGGAGGCGCCGATGGCAATCCGGGGATTCCGGGAAGCGTCGAGGAGGCTCTCGGCCCAGAAATCCTGATCCAGCCCGACCCGGATGAACAAATCCGCCCGGAAGAGCTTCCGAATGTGGCTCGGCTTGATCGCGACGTTATGGAGATCCTGAAAGCCCTTGGTGAGGCTTGAGGCCTCCACCAGTTCTCCACCGACAGCTTCCACCAGGGCCTTGAGATCGGTCGTGGTGGTCACCACGCGGATTTTCTCCGCTTGCGCCTGATTCGCCCAGAGCAGAAAGCCGAGAACAGCGCAGACTGCCCGAAGTCCATCGCGTCGTCGCTGTGATACTTTCCGATGCATGGCCGTTCTCCTCTTAAAGACCCCGAGACTAGAATCGATGCGGGGGGTGGAAACCCAGGGTAAAGGTGGCCTGCAGAAAGAGCTCATCGAGATTGTCCCCGAAGTTCCGGTCGGTGTGTTTGTACTCCAGGCGGAAGCGGAGAAAATCGCTGGCCCAAAGGGTGAGGTAGGGAGCGACGGCCCACTCCCGGCCACCCTCCTCGGGAAACTCCGCCCAGTCCAGGCGGGTGCCCACGCCCCAGTGGCGCGACAATCGGTAATCCCCGAAGAGGTAAGTTCCCCAGCGATTCCGATCCCTCTGTGCTGTCTCCCGGTGGCTGAAGAGCAGCTCGCCTTGAAGCCACAGGGTGGTGAAGGGCTCGTCCGGTGGACGCCACTTATAGGTGAGGTCGAGACCGGCAAGGTACGTTCTTCGGTCCGGCGCATTCGGCCCCTCTGCTCCCGACAGGCCAACTTGGAGGGCCGACGCGTCGCTGAGCTCGAAGAAATTCCGGAGGTGCGCGGTCACCAGGGGGTCCCCAAGGTCCTCCTGACCGAAGCTTTCCGCGTTGTCTCCGTTGAAGGCCCCCACGCTCAGCTCTTGGAAGAAGGGGGTGGGCAGGAGCGCGTTCACTTCGAGACCGGTCTCCTTGAGCTGTTCTGCGCCGAAGAAGTTGGTCAAGACATTCGGCCGGTCCACCTGCGGCAAGTCGTGGGGATGGATCTCGTTCAGACGACCAAACTTGGGGCGCATCTTCCCAATGCGGGTCTGAAGCCCCAAGGGAAGCTGGAGCAGCGTCACATAGGCCTCCTCGATCCCCACTTCCAGTTCCCGCTTCAGCTCGAACCCGCCATTTGCAGCCTCGAACTCTCCCTCCTCCGCAAATTCGAGAAACACGTCGGCGCGGGCAAAGGGGTCCAAGCGCCCGGAGAGAACCAACTCCACCTCCCGAGGAAAGACTCGATCCTCCAGTCCGGCGAATGTCCCCGCTCCCCGGGGGTCCCTCTTCTCCCCGTCGGTGAAGGCGGCCACGAAATCCCCGGTGACCCCCACGTCAAAGAGGAGCTGCCGCTGTCCCGGAGGAGTCTGGGTGCGTCTGGGGCCCGGCGGCGGCGCTTGGACGGGGAGTTGAATCGGTTCTTCCCTGGTTGCTTCCACCTGCCGTAGACGTTCCTGAAGATCTTGCATTTTGGTTGTCAACGCCTCTAGCTGGACCCGCGTCCTCTCGAGTGCTCGCCTGAGCGCCTCGACCTCGGAGGCGGGAGAGGCGGCTAAGCCTGGGGAACCCGGCCAGAGGAGGAGGGGAACAACAACACCTCCAATCAGGGATAAAGAAAGCTTTTGCATGCCGACCCTCTCGATTTCGAACGGGTTAGCTCGATCCGTATTCGGTCCGGGAGAAAACCGGTGGATACGGAATATGGAACTGGCAGCGGCTAGGAGAGGGTGGTGGGTGGGGCGCGGATTGAGAGGGGGGGTCCCGTCCAGGAGAGATTGCTATGAGGAGTCCGTTCATAGGGATTGGTCCCCGTGGCTGGCGGCAGGAGGAGAAAGGAGGGGAGGAGGGAGGTCGCAGCTAACAGAGAAGACCAGAAATGGAGGGGGCAGGTGGTCGGAGGCTTTGCACTGGTCTGACCGTCCGAATCGGAGGAATCGGTGGTCGAGGAGGATGGGGCGGACGGAAATGCGACGAGGTACCAGCCCTCTCCGCCGTCCGGGTGGGAGTGGTAGGCCTCCCCGATACTGAGAAGCCCCACCAGGGCGATCAAAAGGATGTTCAGGCCCCGCCGTGTCATCGTGACTTCATCGAGCGCCCTTGGTCTACCGGGTGTGGAAGCCGTTTACGAAAAATGTTTCTGATCCTCAACGCCCCACAATGCCTCGGGACCACCGAAGTGTGCCCTGATGTGAACGGGCTGTCAATGGCTAGGCACTCCATTGCCCAGAAGGGATCAACCACCGGTGAAGGCCAGTGCGGCGAGCACGCGACCGGACCTTTTCGATGCCGTAATAATCATGATCGCCTCCTGAATGCAGGCTTCGTGATCCCCCATAAGGTCAGATCCGCACACGCATACCCGTCAATTCCCATAGCCGGCACTGCGCGACTAATGGGGTGGGCCGGCATTGGGCTCGTGCCCTTCGACCGGATAGCCCTTCGCCTTCCATCCGGGAATCCCCTCCTCCAACACCCAGAGGTTCTGATACCCGCGGTGGTACAGGATCTCGTAGGCCGCCCGGGCCAACGCCGTCGGGCAGGCTCAGTACAAGACCAGTGGGATATCTTTCGGGAGAAGTGGATCGGCGATCCTGACCTCTGAGAGAGGGGCCGAGAGAGCCCCGACAATGTGCTCGTGCTCGTACGCCGACCGACTCCGGACATCAACCACGTGGATCGCGTCCCCGGCGTCGAGGTGGCTCTTCAGGGTCTCGGCCTTCATGAACCGAATTGGCAAGTCCTCCGCCGGGCTTCCGGCCGCCCAGAGCAGCCCGAGGATGACGCAAGTGATCGCACCGACCCATTGGCGTTGTCTCATGATAGCTCCTCCGCTATCAGTGACCATGCCCGTGACTCATTTTCAGGTCAAGGATGCATTTCGCCGGACTGGCACCAGCCCCGCATGGGTTGTCTCGGTTTTCAGCGACTATCTTCGGCGACTTGGGCCCAGACCTTCCGGATGTGCAGTTCGTGGTCTTCGCCCCGGTGCTCGCTAACGTCCAAGACGACCAGGTCAACCGTCACAACAGTGGTCTTCCCGGGGGTAATGAGAAATGTGATGGCCACGGGGTCGTCCTGGACCTTGATGCGCGGCCTCCTTCCATCCTTCAGGACCCCCTGGACCTTTTCCAGATTGATCCTGATCCATCGATACTCCCCGGCCGGGGCCTGTTCCTTGAAGATGACGGCATAGCGGCCCTCCACGAGCCGTGTCAGGTCCACTCGCCTCTTCGAGAGGGCGAACACCATCCAGGCGCCCGCTTGCGGCCGTGACCCGCGCTGGATGCCGATCTGGGAGATGCCAAGCTCCAGGCGGCTGAAGTCAAAGATGGCCTCTCGGTGGTCTTTCAATCTGATCTCGAGCTGCCCTCGATCCAGGGCGGCGAGCTGCTGGATTTCACGGTCCGACGCTTGGCTCGGGAACGATTCAATGGGGAAGAATTGATACTGCACCGCGAAGTTCTTCACCTCGGGGGGAACATCCCACTTTACCCGGAAGGTGAGGGGGAGTTCCTTCTCCTCCCCAGGGTCCAAGGTTGTCTGGATGAAGCAGAAGCACTGGATGATCTCCAGATATTTCTCAGCGAGGTCTTTCGGCTCGTCAATGTGAATCGCCTTGGCGGTCACGGGCTTGTCGGAGAGGTTCCTTGCCCGATAGACGGCCTGGAGGGTCTCCCCCGGCTTTATCAGGACTACATTCTGGACAGGCCAGAACTTCCACGGCAGTCCGTCCTTCACCTCCGCCTCGAAGACGATGCGGAGTGGCTCGGCCTCACCCTCGTCCTCTCGGCGGCCGTGCGCCAGGGTCTCCCGCTGCTTTTCCGGACCCCCAGTGTGCACCCCCAAGAGTCCGCTCGGCCCTTGCTGCAGGGCTCTTGCTGGCCCCTGGGTAACGATGGCAGCGTTCATCCCTCGATTGGCCGCCATTGCGTGACTCGGGAAGGCTATGCCGGGAGTAAGAGCTATCAGAATGACGGTGCCAACTCGCTTTACCCGGCCGATCACTTTGCAGCGGGTCTGGGTAGCATCCGGGCGATGACACCGAGCTGGGGTAGCGCGGTCCGTCCAACCGTGGCCGTTTTGGAAAGCCCTCATCACTGCTTCGGGCCTTTCGCAGGAGTAAACCCGCCTGCTCCGTCGCCCAGATACGCGACAATCGAGTGGGTACCGGCGAGGACGAGCGTGAGATCCTGGTGCCCGTCGCTGTTAAAATCGGCCGTAACGACGGAGTGAGGAAATCGCCCGGCCTCCTCATGACTCCAGACCCGCCCCACGGCCAGGGCAAGTAAGCTTAGTACACAGATCGGCAGCAACTGTAAGTTCCTCATCCTCGTCCCCAGTTGAGGTGAAATCTCGCTCGCCGCTCAATTTCCTTCACGATACCTGACTTCTTTTTTGCTCGTCGATGTTCATCCCGCCCGAGCCACGAACGGGAAGGAACAGCGGGCGTTTAGTGCTTGTGGCCCATGTCCTTGTGCCCGGTCGGCGCCTGGAGGCTCTTCAGGTAGGCCACGAGGTCGAGCAGCTGGGTCACGGTCAACTGGTCGTTGTAACTCGGCATGGTGGAGAGTCCGTCTGGGCCCGTGTGTCCTTCGTCGAGGACGATGACCCGGTTTGGATACATAATCGATTCGGCGAAGTAGGCCGCCGGATGATGTGCGCCCATCCCGGTGAGGTCCGGCCCCGCCTGGCCGGGCTCCGCAGTGAAGGTCTCGCCCTGCACGGTGTGGCACCGGTAGCACTCCATCTTCACAAAGACCTGCCGCCCTTTTTTCAGATCTCCTTGGGGCAGCGCGAACTTCCACCCCATGGGCACCCCGCCCATTTTGTGCAGGTCCTCCATGGTGATCTTGATGGGACCCTCCGATGCCTCTTCGTCCTGCGGGGTTGCCCGATGGTGTCCATGCTGATCGTGGCCCCCGGGATCATGGGACCATGTTACCCCGGCAGTTCCCAGAAACGTCAAGCTCAGTCCAACGGAGACCAGCGCCAGTGACCTCAGGAGAAGGTTCACGAGATTCCTCCTTTCCGTACTCTTTTCCGGGCCGCCCCGTGGGGGTGGACCCGCCGGATGGTTCGGTGGGTCTCCGGAAGGCCGCAGCCCCCAGAGAGATTGGCGGCACCACGGTGCGAGATTCTCCTTGCCACTGCATCGCAACGGCGCACCCCTACTTCCTCTTTTCATCAGGGTGTCCTCATCCTTGACCGATGTGCCACAGCCATTACCTTTATTGGATATTGGATGGTTTCACCTGACCGCTAACCGGCCCCCAACAGCAGCCGGACGTCTTTTTTGAGCCGCGCGAGGGCCTCTGGTTCAGCGCTAGAATAATAGCCCCGGATCCATCCCGCACGGTCCACCAGGACGAACCGGTCGCTGTGGAGCACCGGCTGGGTGCGGGCGTTGTGGCCGGCGTGGGCCCAGGCGACTGCCGGGTCGGCCCACCTGCGCAGCATCCTGATGGCCGCTTGCAGCTTTGCGGTTTCTGACGGTATCCCCGGGCGGTGAAAGGCCTGCGGATCGTCCGGGTCGCCGACCGCCAACTTGAACCCCTCCTGGACTAGGTGATAGATCGTCTCCTTGTCCCCCGTGAGGAACAACCAGCGGTCAGGGTCCGCTCCATACACTGCTGCATACCGGGTGAGGACGGCAGGGGTGTCATATTCGGGGTCAACGCTGATTGAGATCAGCCGGAGGTCCGGCGCGTCGGCGAAGTCGGCCTGGAACCTTGCCATCATCGCGCTCATCAGGGGGCAGGCATCCGGACACCGTGTCCAGACGAAGTCGGTGATCCAGACCTTGCCGCGCAGGTCGGCCAGCGTGACCTCTTTGCCGCTTCGTTCAAGGAGGCCGAAGGCCGGAACCCGGAGCGTGTCGCGCTGGCGCAGAAGCACGTTGAGGTCCCCGCTCTGCTCGGCAACGGTGCCGCCATCGCGTGGCAGGAATCGCACGGAGAACACCAGGGCCAGCACTCCGACGGCCGCCACCAGCGCGAGTCCCAAGCACAGCCGCCTCAGCATTACCATCCATGTCTTCATAGTGCTAATACTCTTTTTCCGTACCGTAACGTCCCGGCCACAATGGGCACGGCGGGCCACTCATATTGGTGAGAGCTGGTCGCAGGACCCGCCTGTATCCCTCCAGTCTACTCGTATAGTAATAGATTTAGTGCCTGGCTGGCCATGCACTCGACCTCGAGCACCTGTGCGGGGGGGGACGCGCCGCGCAGTGCCCGATCTCTGGAATCGGTACCCATGCTGCGCCGCGAGAGTCAGTTGACCCGCCTCTGCCGTTAGGCAACGATCTGGAGAGTCCTCCCAACTCGCTCTAATCTCGAGTTCACCCTCTCAGGCCGCCCCGGTACTTTTTGAGAAAGCCACCTCAAAGAGGATAGCCGCTCGCTGAATGAGGCTTGCGACGATTTGGCCATAGAAGTGCGGCATGCTCTGCAAACGGTTCTTCGCAAAGCGTCCGCTGAGGGCAAAGCTGGCCTGGCTATTGTGGCCCACATACTCCTGTGTAAGGTTATGGTCGAGAAGCGGTTTCAGCCAGTAGAAAGTCTCCTCCGTAAGTTCAACGACCTTGGCGTCCTGGATCCGTCCATCAGGTCGGATCCCTACAGCCACCCGGACCGGACCATGAATGGTGATCTCCGTCAAGAAGATAACAGCGGCCACAACCCGTCCCTGTCCGTCGCGACCGAGATAGAACCGGTAAAGATCTTCCTCCGGCTTCCACCCCCACTTTGTCTGGATCTGGTCCCGTTTTTCGGGAGTCAGCCTCACCTCGCGGACAAAGAACCGACTGGCCCCTGCCGTCATTCCGACAACCGCCTCTCGGTCAGAGACAAGCACGACCGGCGGGGTGATGTGGGCAAGGGCGACGCCCACCCATACAACCAGAGAAAAGCCGATACTGAGCCAGGTGACCATCTTCCTGCGGTTCATATCCGTGCTCCCTTCTTAACCCACAGCTCATAGAGCGAGATAGAGCTGATCAACAGGTACCCGAGGGCGAACAGGCTGCCTCCGACCAGTACCAGCACAGCAAACGGCTGCCAGATGAAGCGGGTCAACCACATCCCCCCGATGTCAATGATCGTCCCGACAAAGGGAAGGGAGAGGATCGCGGCCTTCTTCCACTCTCCCAAAGAGGAGAAGAGGAAGATCAGCCCGAGGAGCCCAGCGATAAGCGTCTGGCTGAAGAGGTGGGTATGGCTGGTCTGGATCAGCAGTGGGGTCCGGATCCACACCTGAGCGGTGGAGCGGAGCTGGCCGATGTCGATTTCCCGTTCGCCGCTCGTCTGTCCTGGTGCCATGTGCGTGATGGGCATTTCCGGGGACAGACTCGCCACCACATCATCATAGGAGAGGCCAACGGCCGTCGCGGCCTGGGTCACGGCCGCGAGTTGGCCGAGGCCAGTACCGAGGAAACACAGCGTACAGAACACCTTGGCGCTCAGGGGGAGCTGGGCCAGCGTAATGCCTCGCATGGCTTCGTCACCTCCCTAGAAATTCGCGACCAGTTGGATGGTAACCCGGTGATTGGTGTCATCGAACCGTATACGGTCATCAATGAACACATCCTCGTTGGAGAGGTCGAGGCGGTATTCCAATCGCAGATCGACGTTGGAGATCAGGTGCTTTGTCCGGGGTGCGGTTCCCACGGTCTCTAGACCGGGGATCAGGGAAGATAGGTGGATGGTGGGGGCCACGGTGAGCGACTGCAGGGTTTGCGCAAATCCGGTCCGCCCCCCGTCCCGGTCATCAAAGATGTCGTACCGCAAGGTCAGGCCCCAGAGCTTGGAGAAGTCGTAGTGGCCGACGAGGGACACGCCAACCCATTCCACATCTGTTCGCTCGACCAATGCTGCCCGGCCCGCTCCATCCAGGGGTGCCACCACGCCTGGCTGAGCTCGGAAGACCGGGACTGCATCCTCAGTTCCGTAGACGAACTCGGCAGCCAAAGTGAGTTTCGGTATGCCGGTGTAGACCGCATCGAGATCGATGACCCCCCGCTTCAAACCGCTGCGATCGTCCTGCTCCGCACCGTAGAAGCCGCCGACTCCGAGATTGAGCCCCTCAATGGGCCTGAAGCCGAGGCGCCCGCCCACGGTCTTGCCGTCATTGTTATCCTCGTCCACATCCCAGCCGTTCACGGTGAACAATTCCAGGTCGAAAATGGGGTTGAACTGGTATCCTGCCCGAACGCCGAGGACCTTGGATGGGCGGCCCAGCTCGAAGATGAGGGAGTTGGTCGCCTGGAGGTTGAAGGGGGGATCTTCGCGTTCAATCCCGAAGGGCACATTGAACTTTCCGAAGGAGAACCGGAGGCCGTTCCCGATGGGGGCGATCCCGGTAATCTCGAAGGTATCGATTTCCACCTCGGTGTCTTTCTCGATCCCTAGCACTCCCGCTTCGATTTCGCCCTCGAACTCGCGCTCATTCTCCACCTCGATCGCGGCGCTACCGATGAGCCAGTCGGCGAATCGCTTGGTGAAGCCGATGTTAAAGGTGTTAAAGCGGAAGTTGGTGTCCTCCGGGTCCGCGGGCGCCTCAACCTCGCGCTTGAACCCCACTGTCGAGCCGGGGAAGCGGAGGTCGGTGTTGTAGTGAAACGAACCCACCACAAACCCGGTGATCTTGGTTCCGGCGATCTCTGGCAGACCGGGCAAGGAACTTTTCCGCTCAGGAATCTCCCCCAACTCGATTCCTTTCTCCTCCTCGGCAGCCTTGAGCTGCTCGGGTTGAGTCGTCACGGGGAGCAGAAGTGGAGCTGGAGTGGGCTCCGCCCTCTCCAGACGGGTCAGGCGTTCCTGGAGTGCTTTAATCTTCTCGTCGGAAAGCCGTTTCATCTGGTCGAGCACAGCCTTGGCGGCTTCTAATTCTCTGCGAAGTGCTAGGACCTCAGCTGGGTCCCTGCTCGCCGTTCGACTTTTGTAGACGCCGTCAGCAGCAAAGGCCGGAACGGCCGCGAGAAGATAGATCGCCCCGGAAGTGCCTATAATCCATAGGAAGCGTAGGGAATAGATTGCGCTCTTCATGATGTCTCCCCGATCATCCCGCCAGGCGACGAGTGGACAAAGATAGAGGAACCAAGTACTGCCTAGTCCCGCTTCGCGCCGAATCGCGGTCGTTCAGGTGGGCAATCGCGAAGGCGGCAACCAGCACGTCCGGTGCCGCGTTGATTGGGTTCCGACGTCAGCGGGATAGGTGTAGCGAGGTGCGGACGGTTAGGGGAGTTGAGTGGGCGGGCCGCGGGGTTTCGGAGAGAAGCAGCCTTCAGGAGAGGTCACGAGGGCTGCGGTGATAGGAAGGGCTGGCCCCGGTTGGAGCCCGGGAAGGGTCGGGAGGCCGCCGTCGAGGAGGCCGCTGTACGTCCCGTTGGTGATGGACAGGACGGTACACTCGCTCTCTCGTGGCGACAGGTCGGTCAGATGATGACCGAGGTGCGGGCCGAGGGTGCTGAGGTAGAGAAGAAGGACGGTGAAGGCAGCTAGCCAGATGGAGCCATGGGGATCTGGGAGAAATTCAAAAGCCCTCTGTCGCGGAGAGCCCGCGCCACCGTCCCTTCTCTGCTTCCCGTTTTCCACTGCGGGTGACCCTTGAGGAGCGGGTTTCTAGCGATGCGATCGGGGCACCGTGCCGATGATAAAGAGCATATACCACGGCCCATTGATTCCCGCAAGCCCAGACCTCCGGCCCCACGACGCGGACCTCTTGCACGTGTCTCGTAAGGATCTGGCCCGGGTGGTCTCGGAGGTCCAAGACGATGAAATCGATCATGATTACGGTGGTGCGCCCTGTCGCAACCCAAAGGTCTACGCGTACCGGCGTCCGTGCGCGTCTTCGGCCGTCGGGTGGACAGCGTCGGACTGGCCGACTCGAACCTCCCGGGGAGGGATGGTGGCGGCCAGCGCACCGGCGACATTTGAGCGGTCTGTCGTGACGTGGAGGTGGCCTAGTGTCGGCCTGGGTCCCACTCTTCCTTGAACTGCTCGATGGGGTAGAACTCGTAGAGAACCTCGATCGTCTTAATCTCCTCCGGAATGTCCCAGGGGATTCGGAACTGGAGGGGGAGCGTCATCTCCTCGCCCGGCTCCAGGGTCTGCTGGACGAAGCAGAAGCAGGGCGCGGTGATCTCGAAATAGTCCTCCTGCGGGGAGATGAGGTGGCGTGCCTTGCCTATGATCGGCTGGGTAGACATGTTCCTGGCCCAGTAGTAGGCCTGCAAGGTCTCACCCGGGAGGGCCCGGACCTCCCTTTGGAGGGGTTTGAACTCCCACGGGAGCCCCCCCATCACGATCCCGCGAAACCTGACCACGACGGCCCCGCCCCAGTTCAAAAAAATCTTCCACTCCCCCTTCTCCTCCATCAGCTCGAAGGCCTGGTTGCCCGTGAGGGTTGGGAGAGTTTCTACCTGATGCATCTCGGCCAGCTGTCTCGCGATCTCCTGGCGTTTTTCGGAGGTCAGGGCAGCCAACTTCTCTTCGTCGTAATCCAAGAAGAGCTTTTCGACCTCGGGGGCGCCGCCGTGAGGGAGCTTGAGGTGCGCCGTCACCGTGGCCTGTTCCCCCTCGATCTCGGTCTTGACGATGGTGATCTCGATATAGGAGGCGAGCTGCTCCATCAGCGGCTGGACTGGCTCGGGGTACTTCGGATTTTCGCGCAGGTACTGCTCCTTGGTCTTGAACCGTTTGTCACGGTTCGCAATCAGGTCGTAGACCTCTTCGTGTGCCCGGCTGTAATAGGCGCGGATGTACCGCTCTACGGTCGCCTCCGGCCCGGCAGCCGCAGCGGCCTGCCCCGCAAGCGCACAGAGCAGGATCAGGAGAGCCATCCGTACGGAGCGATGTGGCATCAGGACCTCCATGGCCTTCCTCGGTATTTACCCCAAAAGCTGCAGCCCGGCTTATCTGGGAAGCCGAACCGGCTCTCGAGAAAATTCACGTTTGCTTGTACGCGAGTTGCCGCCGGACGTCAAGGTAAATCCCATCAACTGGATGCCCCTTGACTTTTCCCCATATCGGGGCTATACAATGCGGTGTCCGGTGTCGGGCCGGGTGTGTGGATGCCCGGCTCTCCGTTCTTTGGGGGGCTGTGGCGCAGTTGGGAGCGCGCGTGACTGGCAGTCACGAGGTCACGGGTTCGAATCCCGTCAGCTCCACCAAACGCACTCGAATCGAGAACTCTCGGATTCTTGTCCCTGGATCCTTACTCAGCGGCAGCTTCCAGCAAACCGTCACCGAGCGCTTCCCGACCCCGAAGTAATCGATGCCAGCACTTGGGCGTTGATGGACAAGCTATGTGTGCGTAACGTAGATGCGACCGGCGACGTCGCGTCCGACCGCCTGCTGGGTATTGCCGATACGCAGAAAGATCGGGCCATTATACGGGGCGATGCGTTTGACAGAAAAATGCACATGGGGCAAAATACTCAGTTCGCTCAAGTACGAGAGCAATTCGGCGTCTTCTTCAGGGACACAGAAGACTGTTGCCTTTGCCCCTTCCTTTAAGTCAATGAGCGTGGTTGCCGGATACTCAAAGGGAAGCCGGCCTTCGGCATCGGGGATCGGGTGCCCGTGGGGACAGCTCAAGGGATCCTTGAGCACCTCCGCGAGCCGCTCCTCTACCTCCGAACTCAGCACATGCTCAAATTTGCACGCCTCGTCATAGACCTTTTCCCAGGACAGGCTGAGCAGATCGGTGAGGAAGCGCTCGGCGAGCCGAAGCCGCCGGATCACTTGTAGAGCAATCCGTCTCCCCTCAACAGTGACCCCCACCCCCCCATCATCCTCGGTCACAACCAGACCCTTCTGCATCAATCGCTTCAGCATATCCGAGGCTGCCGGAATGGAAATCTTCAAGAAATCTGCGACCTTGGACGTGGTAGCGGGCGGCCCGGACTGTTGGATCACAGCGATCGCCTTGAGGTACATCTCGGTTTTTTCCATCAGGGCGATGTCGTGAGTCATGAGCACCTCGGGCTTGCGATCCGGTGTGATCGTACACGCTGGCGCTTGGTGTGTCAAGCCGTTAGGTAGCATTACCTATAAAAATATGCTTGACATACTAATACTGTTAAGCTAGCTTTATGGAGAAACTATCGGTGGTGACATAATCACGGTGTGGTAGCCATGTGACATTACTCAATCCTGGGTCGCGTAACGGACGGAAGATAAGGAGAGGAGAGAACCATGCGTAAGAATTCATTGATTTGGAGCAAGATCCTTCCAGCCACCGTGTGCCTTCTAGCGGCGTTCGTGATCTTCCCATTCCCCCAAAGGGCCCCAGCCGGCGCCCCCAGCGAGGTTCTGGTCTACTCCGCGCGGATCGAACGGCTGATCAAACCGATGTTCGATGCCTTTACTGCGAAGACGGGCATCGCGGTGAAGTATTCTACCGCCAAGGCGGCCCAACTCTTCGAGCGTTTGAAGGCCGAAGGCGCCAACACCCCCGCCGACGTCCTCATGACCGTGGATGCGGGCAACCTCTGGCTCGCGGAGCAGGCCGGCCTCCTGCAGGGCTTTCAGTCCACCGTCATCGCGCGCAACATCCCGGCGCACTTGAGGGCCACGGATAACGCCTGGGTGGGCCTCTCGGTCCGTGCCCGCCCCATCATGTACAGCACCGAGCGGGTGCAGCCCGCGGAGCTGTCGACCTATGAGGCCTTGGGCAATCCCCAGTGGCGCGGGCGCCTGTGTCTGCGCACCTCCCGGAAGGTCTACACCCAGTCGCTGGTGGCCACCACGATCAAGACGCTCGGCGAGCGGCAGACTGAGGAGGTGGTCCGTGGCTGGATGAAGAATAAGCCGCGGATCTTCAACAGCGATACCAAGATGCTCAAGGCCATCGCCGCGGGCCAGTGTGACGTGACCATCGCCAACACGTACTACCTGGCTCGCCTCCAGGCGAAGGATCCTGGGTTTCCCGTGGGGGTGTTCTGGCCCAACCAGAACAACCGGGGGGTCCATGTTAACATCTCCGGCGCCGGGGTGACCCGACACGCTCAGCACCGGGCGGCTGCCATCCAGCTCATCGAGTTCCTGAGTTCAGCTGAGGCCCAAAACCTCTACGCCGACACCAACTACGAATACCCCGCGAATCCGGCGGTCAAGCCGAGCACCCTGATCCTCGGCTGGGGCGAGTTCAAGGCGGATCAGGTGGACGTGGCCGCGGCGGGCGCCCTGCAGGCGGCCGCCGTGAAACTGCTGGACCGGGTGGGCTACAAGTAGGGAGGGACCGCGGTCCATCCCGTCTCGTCACCCCCGCGGATGGCGGGCCCCCGACCAACGGCTGGCGGCCGCCCTGATCGGCCTGGTGGTCTCCTCCCGCCACCCTGGGTCTTGAGGCCTGGCAGCATCGTTGGCAGACCCTGCTGCCCGAGCTGGTTGGCCACACCCACGGGCTGATTGTCCGTCGGGCTTGGGGGTGGCGGCGGTCTGGATGCGACGTTGTGTACCCGGGCTCTTGGCACCTTGGCCGCAGCAACCCAGTGGGGGTGTCCATTATGCGGCAGCTAACACCTATTCTCGGTCTCTGTGTGATCCTCATCAGCCAAACACCATCTGTGGCGGATGCGGCACAGAGGGCGTTTTCGGCCCATCACCTGCGCTGGGCCGCCAATATCGAGATGATGAAGGGGCACCTGACTGCCTCGCTTGAAAACCTGAGGGCGGGGGAGGACGCGATGGCCCTCGTGCACGCGAGCCATCCGGTGGCGGAACACTTCGACCTGGTGGCGCCTCCCCTCAGGGCCCGCAGCCCGGGTTTTGAGACTCGCGCCCGCAGGGTACTGCTAGGGCTGCAGGGGAAATTGGACAGCGGCCTGCAGACCGCGGAGTACGAGCGGATCCTCTCCCAGGTCTTTGACGTTCTCGACCAGGCGCTGGAAGTGCTCATCCCGCCGGACATCCTC